>CAXABH010000284.1:0-3312 GCA_963966925.1 uncultured Rhodobacterales bacterium | reverse complement strand
AGGGAATCGATAGTTTGTTCATTACGGGCGGATTAGCGGCCAAAGAAACCGCGACAGCCACACAGCCTGATCCTGAAAAATTGTCGCAGTATGTTGTGGAAAAGCAGTTGGATCCAACCTTTTCAATTGGCTTTCTGCGCTAAGTATCAGATTTTAAACATTTAAAATGACACTCTTCCATAATTACATTATGGGGCCGCATCTTTTTGCATCTGCAATATAGATTTTCTGCGGTTGCAAGGTAATAAAATTACCATTATACATTAATAAAGTAACTTTTATTGCGCATCGAACAGGGAAGTCAGATGTTGGACAATCAGCCACGTGGCACAATTTGCATCGAAGATATCGAAATGGGCATGACCCGTTACATCCGTAAAGTTGTGACAGACAAAGACATTGAAATGTTTGCCGAGGTATCGACTGATCGTAATCCAGTTCATCTGGATGATGCATATGCACAGGATACGATTTTCGAAGGGCGCATCGCGCACGGAATGCTGACGGCAGGTCTTATTTCCGCTGTGATTGGTGAACAACTGCCAGGTCACGGCACAATTTATATGAGCCAAAGCCTAAAATTTCTGGCCCCCGTTCGTCCCGGTGATTTGGTATATGCAGAGGTAAAAGTCACCGACATCGTTATTGATAAACGACGCGTAAAGTTAGAATGCAAATGCGAAGTTGATGGCAAAAATGTACTGGTTGGGGAAGCCATGGTTATGGCACCAAGCCGTAAGTTTGACTAACATCACATGACGCTGTGTTGCTGCTTGCATCATCGGCGGGTGCAGTTTACCTCAGTCATATGAGAGTTATCCGCGATTATCAGTTCGTTGATCCAAACGATAAAGGCGCCAGTGTTGCTATTGGCAATTTTGATGGGGTCCATTTAGGCCATCAATCGGTCATTGATTTGGCGCGCGTTGGCGCAAAACGCCATGATGCACCGTTGGGCATTCTGACTTTTGAACCGCACCCCCGCAGCTATTTCGCGCCTGAGGCAGCCCCATTCCGTTTAATGGATGCGCATGCGCGTGAAACACGCCTGGCGAAATTAGGGATTGAGCGGTTGTATCAGTTAAATTTCAATGCATCGCTTGCGGCGCTGACACCGCGCGAATTTGCGCAACACGTAATTGTAGATGGTTTGGGTTTGGTAAATGTCGTTGTTGGCGCGGATTTTTGTTTTGGAAAAGGACGCGCGGGAACGACCACGGATTTGGTGGAATTTGGTCAAGAGATGGGGTTTGACGTGACGATTGCACCCTTGATTGAGGACGCCAGCATTCAAATTTCGTCAACCGCGATCCGAAATGCACTCTCAGATGGGCGTCCGCGGGATGCGGCAGCGCAACTGGGTCATTGGCACCGTATCGAAGGTGAGGTGATTGGCGGCGAACAACGTGGTCGCGAACTGGGTTACCCAACCGCGAACATGGCGATTGATGGGCTTCATTTACCCAAATTGGGTGTCTATGCTGTGATTGTTGATGTTTTAGATGGTCCGCATGTCGGTTCCTATCATGGTGCGGCATCTTTGGGTGTGCGTCCGATGTTTGGTGAAAATACCCCAAACTTAGAGACGTTTATTTTTGATTTCTCAGGTGATTTATATGGTTCAACCTTGTCTGTTGGCTTGGTCGATTTTCTGCGCCCAGAGCTGAAATTTGATGGGCTTGATACTTTGATCACCCAAATGGACGCAGATTGTGCGCAAGCGCGTGAAATTCTTAGGTCGTTATGAGTAGTGATCCAATAAAACGCGCTGGATTAACCCCAAAATTTTGGGAGAAGAAAGCGCTAAAGGATATGAATCCCGTTGAATGGGAGGCCCTGTGCGATGGATGTGGAAAATGTTGCCTAAACAAGATTGAGGATGAGGATACAGGTGATGTGTATTTAACGCGTGTCGCCTGTCGGTTATTGGATGATCAGACGTGTCGTTGTGGACAATATGATATCCGCCACCAATTCGTGCCGGAATGCATTATTCTAAATCCTGATACTATTGAACAAAATGCCTATTGGTTGCCGAAAACTTGTGCTTATAAATTGTTATGGGATGGCTTGCCCTTATTTGATTGGCATCCGTTGATTTCGGGAACACCGCAATCTGTGTATGATGCGGGTGTTTCTGTTCAGGGGATAACCGTTCCTGAATTCGAAGTGGGTGAAGATGATTGGGAAGATCATCTAATTGAGGAGCCTGAATAATGTTTTTCGCGTCTGATAATGCTGGACCTGTTCCGCAACAGGTTTTGGATCAAATGGCATCGGCCAATACTGGCTATTTGCTAAGCTATGGCGCGGACCCGCAGATGGAACATGTCACCCGCCTTATCCGAGAGAAATTTGAAGCACCAGAGGCAGCGGTATATTTGGTTGGCACGGGGACTGCGGCAAATTCGTTGGCTTTGTCGACCTTGTCACAGCCATGGGAAACGGTTTTCTGTTCACCTGTGTCGCACATTCACGAGGATGAGTGTAACGCGCCTGAATTTTATATGGGCGGTGGTAAACTTACCCTGGTTGGGAATAGTGATAAAATCACGCCCGAGGCATTGATTAAATCGATCGAAGGCGAAGAAACGCGTGGTGTTCATGGACCCCAACGTGGGCCAGTTTCCATTACACAAATCACCGAAAAGGGACATTCCTATTCCGTGGAAGAGGTCCGGGCGATTTCAAATGTGGCCAAGGATTATGGACTTGGTCTGCATATGGATGGGGCGCGTTTCACGAATGCGATTGTGGCGCAAAATGCGTCACCTGCGCAAATTACGTGGCGCGCAGGGGTTGATGCCCTAAGTTTTGGCGGCACAAAAAACGGATTGATGGGGGTCGAGGCCGTTATCTTTTTCGATCCAAAACACGCATGGGAATTTGAATTACGCCGCAAACGTGGGGCGCATCTATTTTCCAAGCACCGCTATTTATCGGCGCAGATGTTGGCCTATTTAACGGATGACCTGTGGCTGGATTTGGCACGGCGTGCCAATGGAAATTTTGCGCGCCTAAAAGCCGGATTGAATGCAATTCCCCACGTGCAGCTGCGCGGCAATCCAGATGGCAACATGACCTTTTTTGATATGCCACGCGCACTTCATAAACGCGCCGAGGCCGCAGGCGCGGTTTATTATTGGGACGATGTCGAAGGTCCGATGGATCAAATGATCATGGGTCGATTGGTCTGTGATTGGTCAATCACACACGATATGATTGACCAATTCATCGCTTGTTTGCAGTCAGATTAAAAATCCAAATTTTCGACGCTTAGCGCGTTGCTTTGAATGAACTCGCGGCGCGGTT
>CAXABH010000283.1:0-3316 GCA_963966925.1 uncultured Rhodobacterales bacterium | reverse complement strand
GTAGGGATGCGCAATCGCCTGCGGCATAGACATTTGGTGCGGAAGTGCGGCCAAATTCATCCACCATGATGCCATTATCCAATGTGATGCCTGCAGCCTCGGCCAACTCAGAGGCGGGTAAAATACCAACGCCGACAATTGCAAAATCAATTTCGATTTCGCTTCCATCGCTTAGTTTGGCCGCACCCACGCGTCCATCGCGTGCGATCAGGTGATCCAATCCAATTCCTTCGCGAATATTGACGCCTTGTGCCGTATGTGCAGCACGAAAATAGTCTGATGTTTGGGGGGCCGCAACGCGTTGCAAAATACGATCTGCCATTTCCACCAATGTGACGTTCACACCCTTTTTGGCGGCGACGGCTGCGGCCTCTAATCCAATATAACCCCCACCAATAATCAGGGCGCGGCGACCGTCTTGGAATTCATCTGCCATGGCATCAGCATCCGCCAGATCACGCATATTATATACCCCCGCCAAATCACCGCCAATCTTTGCCGGCAGTCTGCGTGGCCATGACCCAGTTGTTAAAATCAGATTGTCATATGACAGTGTTTCGCCCTGAACCAAGATTGTTTTATTGACAGTCTCGATGGCATCCACTCTGGTTCCAAGCCGAAGGGTGATATTGTTCATTTCGTAAAAATCAATCGGGCGCAGATATAAGCGTTCCAGCTCCATTTCACCCAACATATATTTTTTGGATAATGGCGGGCGTTGATAGGGTGGCGCATCTTCAACGCCAATCAAAGTGATGTCACCTTTATATCCCAAATTGCGCAGTTTTGCGGCGGCTGCAGATCCTGCTTGGCCTGCTCCGATAATTATTGTGCCCGACATTTTGATTTTCCTATGGCCGAAAACTTTAAACACGCTAAACCTATCGCAATCAGAGTAAGAAACGCAATTGCGAAAGGATGCCTTTTATGGAGATTACCACTGGTGTGGCCCTACCCGATACAGCTCTATTGATGAAAGATGCGGATGGGATTCATACAGTTTCATTAGCCGATAAATTGAAGGGTCGGAAAGTTATTATTTTTGCAGTTCCCGGTGCATTCACACCCACGTGTTCATCTGCACATGTGCCAAGTTTTATTAGAACAAAGGACGCGTTTGCAGCCAAGGGCGTAGACGAAATCATTTGTATTTCAGTAAATGATCCGCATGTCATGCATGCTTGGGGTGAGGTCACTGGTGCGACCGAAGCGGGCATTACGATGTTAGCGGACGCTGAAAGCACCTTTACCAAAGCGATTGGTATGGATTTCACGGCGCCCCCTGTTGGTTTGATCGCCCGCGCGAAACGGTTTGCGATGTATGTCGTGGACGGTGTTGTTCAGGTTTATGCACCTGAGGTTGGCACAGGTGCCTGTGACCTATCCGGTGGTGAGGCGCTGCTGGAACAAATCTAACGTTATTCCGTTTCGTCGGGTGTGTTTCGGCGAAACGGTCCATAGCTGGTTAAAATTTCAATGTCCTGTTGGTTGGCATCCCGTTCCGCGATCAAATATTCGCGGACTGCGTGGTCAAATCCCGGATCATTTACCCAATGAAGTGAATGTGTTGTGGACGGCATATATCCACGGGCCAGTTTATGTTCGCCCTGTGCGCCTGCTTCAACGCGCGATAGGCCATGTTCAATCGCAAAATCGATCGCCTGATAATAGCACAACTCAAAATGCAAGCATGGGTGATCTTGGATACATCCCCAATATCGTCCGTATAATGCATCGCGTCCAATAAAATTCAGAGCACCCGCGACGTAACCATCATCCGTTTCAGCCAGAACCAATAATACATCATCACGCATCGTGTTTTGGATTTCATCAAAAAATGCGCGCGTTAGATAGGGTGTGCCCCACTTGCGCGCACCTGTATCCTGATAAAACTGCCAGAAAACGTCCCAATGATGGGGCTGAATTTGATCCCCCGTTAACTGCAGGATACGCCCACCAAAAGATTGGGCAGTCGCGCGTTCTTTGCGGATGTTTTTGCGTTTGCGCGATGCAAGCGCACCCAAAAAATCGTCAAAAGTTTGGAAACCCTGATTATACCAATGAAACTGTTGTGTTTCGCGTTGGAGAAGGCCGAATTTGCCGCCCATATCATATTCATCCTGCGTACAGAATGTTGTGTGCAGGGATGAAAATTGATTTTTTTGGGCAAATTGGCATGCCCCTTCGATCAGCGCGCGAAAGGCTGTTTCGTGGTGTTCAGGTTTTGTTAAAAACCGACGTCCCGTTGCAGGGGTAAATGGGGCCGCAATTTGAAGTTTTGGGTAATAGCGCCCACCAGCACGTTCATAGGCATGGGCCCAATTGTGATCAAAAATGTATTCACCTTGCGAATGGGATTTTAAATACATTGGGGCTGCGCCGATTATGTCATCTTGATCTCGGACAACCATGTATAGGGGTTGCCACCCTGTCCGCTTTCCTACCGATCCACTGACTTCCAGTGCGCGTAAAAACCGATATGTGGTAAATGGATCAAGTGGTCTGTCCGATGCCGCATTGGGGTCGGCACATGCGTCCCACTCCATGGCATCAATGGCAGAAAGAGACTCAATGATTTCAACCGAAATTTCGCGATCGCTCATCTGCTTTCCTTCCATGATCATGAAGTGATCTTGGGACTTTATAATTCAAGGATGTGCGGCCAAATAGCCTTCGAAGGTGATGTTGTCGACAGTCTGCCTTGCGATGGCCTCGGCTTCTGGGCTGCGGATGGTCCAGGTGAAAATTGCCGCCCCCAGTTCCTTTAATGCGCGTATTTTGGGTATTCCTAATTCTAATGCAAAATGTGACACGAAACTGTAGCGTGACACGTTAAAATCATTAATTTCTGACAAATGCGCAATGCGTTCTGCATCAATACCCCAGGATGGATCCATAAAGCTGCCAGTGGTCAATCCTAAAGGGAGGTCTGGCGATAAATCCGCCATCGTCGCAATCATATGTGGGTTGAAGCTCATGACAGCAACAGGACCTTGATAGGATGAAAGCGCGTCAAATGTTGCCTGCTCTAATCGACCATCGGTCTGTGATAACTGTCTGCTTTGATCTTTAAGTTCAATTAACAGCGGAACCTGTCCGTTGATCAATCGCAAGATATCTTCAAGCGGTTCAATGACATCCTGTCCTCTCCCCACCTGGATTTGTGCTAACTCTGCTGCAGAAAAATCTGCAACATGACCCGATTGATCCGTAAGACGATCTAATGTGTCATCATGAAACACCATCGCCCGCCCATCTGAAGAGAGCTGGAGATCAATTTCGATGGCATAGCCGTGTTTAAGTGCGGCAATGATGG
>CAXABH010000282.1:0-3320 GCA_963966925.1 uncultured Rhodobacterales bacterium | reverse complement strand
TATGCGCGGACACGGTATAGGGGGTTGCCCGCGCGGTTTGCCCCATCGGTTCAACTGTAAACCCATCCGCATCAAAGGTGATTAGGATACTGCCCGATGATGGATTTGTTGTGGCCAATGCCCCGCATTCCCCAATTTTTGCACCATGCCATGCGCCCCCTGCATGACATCCCCGCGCCAGTGGCAGCGCCGCAATGATTGCTGTATCTGTTGCGCGCCCCGCAATAATGATGTCGGCCCCCGTATTTAGAGCCGCTTGGATCTGTTCGGCACCGGCAAGTGCAACTATATTCGTACAGCTTTGCAAAAGGTTGTGGTCGACGTTGATCACGGGTTGCAATGGCGTGATACGCCCCTGATCAAGGGCGTTTATGATCCGATCAACGGGCTGGCCTGATTTCAAAACGGCAACGGTGACGTTTTGATTTGTTTCCGTTGCAATTTCTTTGGTGATGTCCAGTAACCAATCAACCGCATCGTCTGCACCGCATGTCCCAGCGGTTCCAATGACCAGCGGCACATTGGCAATCGCGCGGGCCTGCATCAATTCGCGCCATTCTGATTTGATGGAACTGCGTGAATATTTGGACGTACCCGTCCCCAAATAATGCGGCCCACTGTCAGTTGATCCACCATCAATTGCAATCAGGTCAGGGTTGTGTGCAATCCCCCGCATGAGCGCATCACGATCATATCCCAGCCCAAGCGCGCCGGATGGGATCAGAATTTTGGTGGTGACAGATTTATCCACTTGGCCTCACCTCTTAGCTGTGCGTTGTGGATAACAGACGTATCTGACACATGGCTGACAGGGATTTATTTTCATCAATTTTGAACAATTGCATTTTCCCATTCTGCGATGAAATTCTTTTTCTTAAAATAATCCAAGTACACCAATAATCCTGGACCCATTGAAATACGATACAATGTGCTTTGTTCTGCCTTCCCCAGAGATTGCGTTTTTAGTAGTGGTGACACCCCAGAGGAATAGGTTTGAGAAAGCACAAAGTCCAAAAAATCCGCGGCCAATTCAGGATTACTGGACGTATTGGGGATCAGCATTGTGCGCAGCATCACGACTGAAAAATCAGACGGCAGAATGATGGTAAACTTGTCTTTGTATGGGCTTTTTTCAGCGTAGCTGGCCAGCACATTATAGGCCACAGCCAAATCGCCATTAACAACGTCATCAATCATTTCAGATGCGCAACAATATAGGGCTGGATCTAAGGTGCCCATCACTTGGGTCAATCGCCAATAGGTGTCTGATGCGCGTGCGTCTTGGGTTGCAAACAAATACCCCGCACCTGATTTTCGAATATCATACGTGCCAACACGTCCTTTGAAACGATCAGGGTTTTGCCGCAGGGTGGTGATCAATTGTTGGCGATTTTGGGGAATGGGTCGTCCATCAAACAGAGCGTTTGAAATAACAAACCCCGCGGGTTCCTGAGTAAAGGCATAGACCATATCGTTCCAAACGGCCCACTTAGGTAAATTTTGTGCCGCAGCTGAGTTGTGTTTTCGCGCAAATCCATCATTTGCAAGTTTGGTTTGCAAATCCATTGCGCTGGAAATTACCAGATCAAACGGTTGGTTTTCGGATGTAATTGCCGCTGTGATATCTGTTGAACTGGCAACTGTATAGTCGATCGCCACATCAGGACGAAAGACGCGAAAGGCCTTAATCATTGGTTTGAAATAATTGATATCGGCGGTTGATACGATTCTAATTGTTGCTGTGTCTGTCCCATTTCCAAAAACCGCGCGATCTTCAATTTCAAAGGCGCTGGAAACACTGGCTATGATCCATATTATAGTGGAAAGGATAATGTGACGCATGCGCCGTCTCCTGCGTTATTCTTAAGGTGTATGTGGCCCCCATGTGCGCGGATAATGTCATCCACAATCGTTAATCCAAGGCCGGACCCAACGATTCCGACAGCATTTTTACCGCGTTCAAATCGTTGAACCAATCGATCAATTTCCGTTTCATCAAATCCGCGTCCTTCGTCGCGTATGTGGATTTGTGCGCACCCGTCACAATGTTCCAACAGCACAGTGATCACTGTATCCGCATTGGTATATTTTACGGCGTTATCAAGGATGTTTTGAATGGCGTTTTGAACCAGAATTGGATCGCCCTGAATTTTGGTTTGCGTTAACGCGTGCGTTTTAATTTCAACATCGCGCAATTCGGATATCGGGTGCAAGCGTTTCACAGTATCCAAGATAAGTTCGTCCAATTGGATGGTTTCACGTGCAAGTGCATCCGTTCGAAAAGAGACCATCGCATGATCCAACAACTGCCCTGCGGTGCGTGAACTTTCATCAACTGCGCGGATCATTTCCCGCACCGCTTGACGATTTTCTTCCTTTTCAACGCGTCTTAGGGTGACTTCGGCCTGGGTTCGGACAATAGCCATGGGTGTGCGAACACGGTGTGCTGCTTCTGCGATAAAATCTTCGGATCGGGACAGGGATTTTTGCAATCGGGTCATAAGTGAATTGAGCGAGGATACAAGCGGTGCCATTTCCGTTGGAACGGGGGCCGCAACAGGGCGTAAATCGCTTGGGCCGCGACGTGACACAGAGGTCGTCAAACGATGTAAAGGGCGGATCGTGCTTTGTGCAATCACCATGGCAACAAGCATGGATACAGCAAAAAAACCCAATCCAACGGCCAAAGATATGCGTGAAATACGGGCAATGGATTGGTTTAGACCCGTCAGGGTTTGGGCCACAGAAATTTCCAAATGGGCCTGTCCCTGTAGGGTGGAAAAACTACGCCAAGTTGTCGCGATGCGAATATCTTCGCCCAAATAGGTGGTCGATTGATATGCTGTGGTATCACTTCGCGCGCTGATACGCGGTAGATCGGGATATCCTGACAAAAACGCATCATTCAGCCGAATGGCATAAAATGCACGCTCATCCGTGACGCTGTCCAACATGGATAGGGACGAATAGGGCAAATCAATTGAAATGTCACCCTCAACCACGCGCGCGCTGTCCAAAATTGAAATGGCAGAGGCGGCCAGGATGTTATCCTGACTTTCTTGAGCGATTTGTTCTGCAACAGATTGCACAACAACATAAAGCAAAATCGCAATGCCCGCGGCACTCAGAAGAAGCATGATCAACAAACGTTGCCTGATTGACCCTTGGATATTTGGTGGGCTTACTGACATTTCAGTTTGTACCCCAATCCGCGCACAGTTGTAATTGACACGTTTGATCCACTTAGGTGTTTTCTAAGCCGACCAACGTAGACCTCAATCGCATTTTCCGATGCTTCGACATCATAGGAAAACAACCGG
>CAXABH010000281.1:0-3337 GCA_963966925.1 uncultured Rhodobacterales bacterium | reverse complement strand
TAATTAAACTTAAAGTGAATTCAGTAAATAAAGGAACAACTGAAAACTTGTTCCTTCTTGAAATTGAATATGCAGGATTGTTCTTGGTGACTGGTGTTCCTGACGAACAACTGCACCCATTCTTGTTAATTGAATGCCCACGCATGTTGTTCCCATTCTTGCGCCGCATCGTAAGTGATGTAACACGTGATGGTGGGTTCCCACCATTGAACTTGGAAACAATCGATTTCTTACAATTGTACCGCCAAGAGCTTGAGCGTCGTCAGTCAGAACAACCTACTGAATCAATGAACTGATTTAGTTGGTCCATTTGGACCAAATTGATCCATCACCAAGTTTTTCGATAAAGGCAGCATGAGCTGCCTTTTCTTTTTCCGAAACTCTACTGGGTAATTTGATGGGTCGTGGGGTTGGTTTCCAACTTTGCTGACCCCCTTCTGCCATTGTTGCTTTGTTTTTCTCAGCACTTGTATCAAGGGCAAAATCTGGCTGCTTCCCGCCAATCAGTTCAAGATAAACTTCTGCTAATATTTCTGAATCCAACAACGCCCCATGCAATGTTCGGGATGAATTATCGATATTAAAACGGCGGCACAGGGCGTCCAACGATGCGGGGGATCCTGGGAATTTTTTACGTGCTATTGCCAATGTATCAATTGCCTGTTCCCATGGAAGGGCAGGTTTTCCAATCCATTTCAGCTCAGCATTTAGAAATTTCATATCAAAGGATGCGTTGTGGATCACTAGTTTTGCATCACCAACAAAATCCAAAAAATCTTGTGCAATTTTTGAAAATACTGGCTTATCACGAAGAAATTCATCACCTAACCCATGAACTTGAAACGCTTCTTGTGGCATGCTGCGTTCTGGGTTGATGTATTGGTGGTATACATTCCCTGTTGGTACGTGATTCAGTAGTTCCACACCGCCAATTTCGACAATACGATCGCCGCTTTCTGGGTCAAACCCTGTGGTTTCTGTATCCATTACGATTTCACGCATCGATATATTCTTTCCGAATTAACTCAATAATATGAGAGACTTGTTCTTTTGCATGATCAAAGTTGTCAGTTTGAACAACAAAATCAGATTGATTGCATTTTACGTCATTTGGCAATTGTTTGCTAAGGATTTGTTCAAATTGCTGTTCTGTCATCGTGCCGCGTTTCAACACTCGATCACGTTGTGTTTCAGGGTCAATATCAACACACACAATAGCATCCATGTTTTTATCACCGTTCGTTTCGAACAATAATGGAATATCTAATAGAACAATATCAGAATTAGACTGGTCTATGAAACGCTGGCGACCAGCTGCAACTAGTGGGTGTACGATACGCTCCAACTTAACAAGGGTATCTTCGTCGGTTTGAATGAGCACCTTAAGCGCTAAGCGTGAGACCGCTCCATTTTCGATTGCCTCAGGAAACAATTCTTGAATTGCGGGAACGGCGGCACCCCCAACTGAATATAATTTATGGACTTCTGCATCTGCATCCCAGACAGGGATCCCCAATTCCGCAAACATCTGCGCAGTTGTTGATTTCCCCATCCCGATTGATCCAGTAAGCCCCAATTTAAAGGTCATAACAAAAGCAATTCTCTTAGTTCATCCGTCACAACTGGGGTTGCGCCAAACCAATTTTCAAACCCAGGAATACCCTGATAAATTAACATTCCTAATCCATCTACACATGTACAGCCCTGTTGTTTTGCATGTTTCAACAGTTCCGTTTCTAGCGGTGTATAAACGATGTCCGTCACAGTCATAGCATCGGTAAGCAAAGAAAAATTTAAACCCAAGTCACCATTACCGTTCATACCCAAAGACGTCGTATTAATAAGCGTTGTTATATCTGGCAAAATTGTATTTTTGTCGTCCCAATCGATGACCTTAACACAATCGCCAAACTCCTGAGCCAGTTTCAATGCGCGCTCCTTGGTGCGATTTGTCAGGTATATTTTAGGTGTATCCTCTGTGATTAAGGCGTCCAAAATTGCACGTGCAGCACCCCCAGCACCCAAAACAAAAGCGGGGCCAGATTTTGCAGTCCAATGTGACGCGCCATTTTTCAAGTTAGTGATGAACCCGTACCCATCAGTGTTATCAGCGTGGATTTTACCATCAGCATCAAAATAAAGTGTATTCGCAGCACCAATACGTTCTGCGCGTTCCGAAACGAAATCCGCTATTTCCAATGCGCGCTCTTTGTAGGGAATGGTTACATTTGCACCACGAAAACCCAATTTCGGCATATTTTTTAGTGCAGATTCAAAATTATCTGGATGTATTTCTAATGGTATATAATGTCCGGGAACAGCCACCTGATCCAGCCAAAACCCGTGCATTTTTGGGGATTTAGAGTGGTGTATTGGATACCCCAGAACTGCAACAACCGGTGCCGTTTTCATCCGTCAATATCTCCTCTTAGGGTAAGATAATTCAAAAGCTCAAGAAGCGGTAAGCCCATCACATTGAATATGTCGCCATCAATCCGCGAAAACAAGCGTGCGCCCTCGCGTTCGATTTGATAACCCCCAACGCAATGGGCGATGTCAGACCAATTTCGTTCCACATACTGTTCGATATATGCGTCCGACAACGTTCGCATATACAGTCGCACCTGTCCGACATGACGCCAAATAGGTTGTAATTCATGATAAATAACAGCAGCTGAAAGCAGGCTATGTCGTTTACCCGACATTTTGGCCAATTGTTCTTTTGCATCTGCTTTACTGATTGGTTTAGACAAAATTTGTTTTTCAAATTCCAACACTTGATCGCATCCCAAAACCAACGAATTTGGATTTTTATTTCCAATTCGTGCGGCTTTCATTTCGGCTAACCCGTCTGCTATATCTCGTGGTGGCGCATTTTCTGCCTGTAAAGCTAATTTTAATGCTTCTTCGTCTACCATCGGCTTAACAACATCGATGTGCAGGCCAGCATTCAATAACAACTGTTTGCGGATTTCTGAACCTGACGCAAGTATCAAGACGGGTTGGGTGTGCATAACTTTGTGTGTACCTTTTGTATTGGTGCGATCATAACTAGTGGAATAATTCTGTTTCGCCAATTGCTGTGTAAAACAATGCAACTCATTAGACGACTTTTCTTGGATTATACGCTGTGGATTTGAATAAAATTTCAAACCCTGGGATATGGAAAACTTACAACTTACGACACTACTATTTTTGTAATATATTGTAATTATTCAATAATTATCCGCTTGTTTGGCGTAAAACACTAAATAAAATTGTGGATAATTCTGTGTCTTAAATTTGATCCACAGAAAACACCACTTCTTACAACATCTTCTTCTTTATATATATATAC
>CAXABH010000280.1:0-3351 GCA_963966925.1 uncultured Rhodobacterales bacterium | reverse complement strand
CCGACACGCCCGCCAGAACCTGCGCAATGAAGGACACACCGTTGATATCCTTGGCTGCCAGGCCCTGCCCCTGCGTAGCCCCACCAGACATGGCCAGTTCACGACGCAACTGCGCAACTTCGTTTGCCAATGCCTTACGTTCGTCCAATAAGGCTTTGACGCGTGTGCCAACTTCGGCGACGGGCGCTTTCATTTCTGATGCGATTGCAGCCAACTGTTTAGATTGCTGAGTCATGTGATCCAACGCGGCCTGTCCTGTCAGCGCCTCAAACCGGCGCACGCCAGAGGAACTGGCACTATCACCAAGAGCGACAAAAGCGCCAATATCCCCGGTTTGGCGCACATGGGTTCCACCACACAATTCTAATGAATACGTGTTCGCATCATTCCCTTTGCCCGATCCAGCCAATTCCCCCATAGAGACAACGCGGACCTCATCGCCATATTTTTCACCAAATAGGGCCTGCGCACCCAATGCGCGTGCATCATCTGGTGTCATGATACGTGTTTCAACGCGCGTGTTTTGACGGATGAATTCATTCACCTCTGCCTCGACAATACGCAGTTCATCCGCACTCATCGCCTTAGAATGGCTAAAGTCAAAGCGTAAACGATCCGCCGCGTTCAGGGATCCGCGTTGTGCAACATGATCACCCAAGGCACGACGCAATGCTTCGTGCAATAGATGCGTGGCCGAATGGTTTGCGCGAATGGCGCTGCGGCGGGCGTGATCGACATTTAATTGCGCACCCTGCCCAGTTTCGATATGGCCCTCGCTAAGCGTTGCGATATGAATGAAAACACCCGCAACTTTTTTGGTGTCCGTAACTTTAGCCACGCCCGTTTCTGTGCGAATTTCGCCTGTGTCCCCAACCTGTCCACCGCTTTCGGCGTAAAATGGCGTTTGGTTCAACACCAATTGGATTTCCGCACCCTGTTCCGCCCGATCCAATGTATCGCTGCCTTTTAAGATGGCCATAACCTGACCCTCGGCCGTTTCGGTATCGTAGCCCAGAAAATCTGTGGTGCCGTGTTGATCGGCGATATCAAACCAGATTGACGCATCCGCCGCCTCGCCCGATCCGGTCCAGGCTGCACGCGCCTTGGCCTTTTGTTCAGCCATCGCTGAATCAAACCCATCGGTGTCAACAGTTAGCCCCTTTTCGCGCAGCGCATCCTGCGTCAGATCAAGCGGAAAGCCGTAAGTGTCATATAGTTTAAACGCCGCCTCACCCGGCAATGCAGCACCATCACCCAAACCAGAGACTTCTTCATCCAACAATTTCAAACCGCGATCCAGTGTCTGTTTGAAACGTGTCTCTTCTTGTAGAAGGGTTTCTTCGATCAAAGCCTGCGCCTGAGACAATTCAGGGTAGGCCGCGCCCATTTGTTGCACCAACGCGGGCACCAAACGGTGCATAACAGGATCTTGGGAACCTAACAAATGTGCATGACGCATGGCGCGACGCATAATGCGACGCAAGACATACCCGCGACCATCGTTTGAGGGCATCACACCATCAGCAATCAGAAAAGAAGTTGAACGCAAGTGATCAGCAATAACGCGATGATGTGTTTTGCCTGGACCATCGGGGTCTGAACTTGTCGCATGCGCTGATGCTTCGATCAAGGAACGGATCAAATCAGTAGAATAGTTATCATTTGTGCCCTGAAGAAGGGCCGCAACCCGTTCAAGCCCCATGCCGGTATCAATAGATTGATTTGGCAAATCGGATTTTGAGCCATCTTCGAACTGCTCATATTGCATGAAAACCAGGTTCCAAATCTCGATAAAACGATCCCCATCTTCGTCCGGTGAACCCGGAGGACCACCCCAGAAGCTTTCGCCATGATCATAAAAAATTTCTGTACACGGGCCGCAAGGACCCGTTGGCCCCATCATCCAGAAATTGTCATTTGTTGCGATACGAATAATGCGATCATCGGACAGGCCTGCCACTTTCTTCCACATGTTCGCAGCTTCGTCATCGGTGTGATAAACCGTGACCAAAAGTTTGTCTTTGGGGATATCCAGTTCTTTTGTCACCAGTTCCCAGGCAAAGGGGATCGCATCCGATTTGAAATAATCCCCGAAACTAAAGTTACCCAGCATTTCGAAAAACGTATGGTGACGCGCAGTGTATCCGACGTTGTCCAGATCATTGTGTTTGCCGCCTGCGCGCACACATTTTTGCGCAGTGGTTGCACGCGTGTAATCCCGTGTTTCCACACCCGTGAACAAGTTCTTAAATTGAACCATACCAGAATTGGCAAACATCAAGGTCGGGTCATTGCGCGGGACCAAGGGGCTTGATGGAACAATTTCATGGCCCTGCTTGGCAAAATAATTTAAAAAGGTTGACCGAATTTCGTTTAACGTTGGCATTGCTTTCTCGCTTCATCAACTGGGTAAACGTGATCTATCCTGTCTCATTGACGATGTCCATAACACAGCGAACCGCAATAAAAAAACGCGGCTTATTCAGCCGCGCTTTCAACAATGTCATATCGTGGTTACGCCTCCACAATATCGTCATCTCCCCCCATTTCATCATCGAATTCCAAACCATGAGAGGCTCGGATCTTGTCTTCGATACTATGTGCAATATTTGGGTTTTCTTTTAAAAACGTTTTTGCATTTTCGCGGCCCTGACCGATACGTTCGTCGCCGTAGCTGTACCACGCACCTGATTTGTCAACGACGCCCGCCTTCACACCCAAATCCAGCAATTCACCAGTTTTGGAAATGCCTTCGCCGTACATGATATCAAATTCCACTTGCTTAAAGGGTGGCGCAACTTTGTTTTTGACAACTTTCACCCGTGTGGCGTTACCAACAATCTCGTCGCGATCCTTGATCGCGCCAATACGCCGGATATCCAAACGGACAGACGAATAAAATTTCAATGCGTTTCCGCCTGTTGTCGTTTCTGGGCTCCCAAACATCACGCCAATTTTCATCCGGATTTGGTTAATGAAAATCACCATACAGTTTGAACGGCTGATGGAACCTGTCAGCTTGCGCATCGCTTGGCTCATCAAACGGGCCTGCACACCAACGTTGCTATCGCCCATGTCGCCCTCTAGTTCAGATTTCGGCGTTAATGCCGCAACCGAATCGACCACAACCATGTTCACCGCGCCTGATCGCACCAAAGTATCGGTGATTTCCAGCGCCTGTTCCCCTGTATCAGGTTGCGAAATCAGCAATTCATCTAGATTAACGCCCAGTTTTTTAGGGTATTGAGGGTCCAGTGCGTGTTCTGCATCAACAAAGGCACAAACACCCCCCTTTTTCTGCTCTTCCGCGATGCAGTGCAGGGTCAATGTTGTTTTACCAGAGCTTTCCGG
>CAXABH010000279.1:0-3357 GCA_963966925.1 uncultured Rhodobacterales bacterium | reverse complement strand
GGCGAAGCCAAACCAGAAGAGGCCAAATCCCTAATCGAAGACGGCATCCCTGTCGCCCCTTTGCCGTTTGTGCCCAAGCGTAAATCAAACTGAATGGATGCTGCGTGAATTGGGCGCAACAGTCTAAATTCGCATCAGTTGGTCTTGTATTGACGGGATGTTGCGCATAAACCCCCCATCAACTTTGATCAAAGGGAATGTTATGCCCGTACTTGTTATGAAATTCGGTGGTACATCAGTCGCCACCCTAGATCGCATCAAACGCGCAGCTAAACGCGTCGCTCTTGAGGTTGCCAAAGGATACGACGTCATCGTCATCGTCTCAGCGATGTCAGGGAAAACCAATGAGTTGGTGGGTTGGGTGAACGAAACATCTCCTTTATTTGATGCCCGCGAATATGATGCTGTGGTTTCCTCTGGTGAAAATGTCACTGCAGGATTGATGGCCCTGACGTTACAGGAAATGGATGTCCCCGCCCGCAGTTGGCAAGGGTGGCAAGTTCCCGTAAAAACCACATCTGTGCACTCATCAGCACGCATTGAGGAAATTCCAAGCGACAACATTTTGGCCAAGTTTGACGAAGGCATGAGAGTTGCTGTTGTAGCAGGATTCCAAGGTATTTCACCCGAAGGGCGCATTACAACATTGGGGCGCGGTGGATCTGATACCACTGCCGTTGCGTTTGCTGCAGCCTTTGATGCGGAACGTTGTGATATCTATACGGACGTAGATGGTGTTTACACCACAGATCCACGTATCGCTGAAAAGGCGCGCAAGCTGGACAAAATCAGCTTTGAGGAAATGTTGGAACTGGCCTCGCTTGGGGCCAAAGTATTACAAACACGCTCAGTCGAACTGGCTATGCGGTATAAAGTTAAATTGCGGGTTCTTTCCAGTTTTGAAGAACCCTCAGACACAGCGGGCACACTTGTCTGCGACGAGGAGGAAATCATGGAATCCAATGTGGTCTCTGGCATCGCCTATTCCCGCGATGAAGCAAAAATGACCCTGCAATCTGTGGCAGATCGCCCTGGAATCGCTGCGGCGATCTTTGGACCGCTATCGGATGCGGGGGTAAATGTGGACATGATCATCCAAAATATCGCCGAAGAGGGACGAACAGACATGACGTTTTCGTGCCCCACAGATCAAGTGATACGTGGAGAAAAAGCACTGAATGATGCAAAGACAGCAGGTGAACTAAACTTTGTCGATCTGATCGCAGATACCAATGTGGCAAAAATTTCCGCAGTTGGCATTGGAATGCGCTCGCAATCTGGTGTGGCCGCGAAAATGTTCCAAACCTTATCCGACGAAGGTATTAATATTAAGGTCATCGCAACATCCGAAATAAAAATTTCTGTCCTAGTTGATCGAAAATACATGGAACTTGCCGTTCAATCCCTGCATGATGCCTTTGAACTAGAAAAGGCATAAGGCACCGACAGAATGTCACAACGCTCTGGCAGTAACAGCCGCGCCCTCTTGGGACGGTTGCGCGACACCATGGCCTCTGAGGCCAAGGGACAAGAGCGGCTTGACACAATTACCCACCTGATCGCGGATTCAATGGGGACCGAGGTGTGTTCGATCTATCTATTCCGCGATACCGACACTCTTGAACTTTGCGCAACCGAAGGTTTGAACCGTGATGCGGTGCACCAAACACGGATGAAACTGGGCGAAGGATTGGTGGGCCGCGTTGCCAAATCGAATAAAATCGTAAACACCGCTGATGCCCCCTCTGCCAAGGGGTTCCGTTATATGCCTGAGACTGGGGAAGAGATCTATTCTTCTTTCCTTGGGATCCCAATCCAGCGTTTGGGTGAAAAACTTGGGGTGTTGGTGGTACAATCCAAACTGGCCCGTGAATTCACATCAGATGAAATCTATGCCCTTGAAGTTGTGGCTATGGTCATTGCGGAAATGACCGAATTGGGCGCCTTTGTCGGCGAAGAAACAGGGCCAAAGGCGCTGCACCAGCAAGCGGTGATGTTGCGTGGCGCAACCGCACAAGAAGGCGCTGCACAGGGCAACGTTTGGCTACATGAACCAAGAGTTGTCGTTACGAATCTTGTCACTGAGGATCCTGAGGCCGAAAAACAGCGCCTGCGCACCTGCGTAGAAACATTACAAGCGCATATCGAAAGCATGTTTGATACAGTCCAATCTGGCGACAAAGAACAGTTAGAGGTTTTAGAAGCCTACAAAATGTTCGCCAATTCACGCGGATGGATGCGGCGCATGGAAACCGATATCGACAGTGGCCTGTCAGCCGAAGCCGCCGTTGAAAAGGAACAGTCATCAGCGCGTGTTCGCTTAGAGCAGGCAACTGATGCCTATATGCGGGATCGATTGCATGATTTGGACGATCTATCAAATCGCCTATTGCGCATTTTGACCGGACAGGGAAAGGAAACAGGGGCCGATATGCCCGCCGATCCGATATTGATTGCATCAAATATTGGCCCAGCCGAGCTATTGGATTATGGGCGCAGACTGAAAGGCATCGTCCTAGAAGAGGGATCTGTCGGCAGCCACGCAACGATTGTTGCACGCGCACTGGCGATTCCGCTGGTTATTCGTGCGAAAAACATCACGACCGAAGCGTTGAACGGTGATCGTATTTTGGTTGACGGTGATCAGGGGATTGTTCACCTGCGTCCCGATGACATGGTTGCAAATGCCTTTCGTGACAAAATCGCAATGGAGGCCGAAGCACAAGAACGTTACAGCGCCATTCGGGACGATCCAACGATCACCAAGGATGGCACAAAGCTGTCTCTTGTTATGAATGCTGGATTGATGGCGGATCTTCCAAGTCTCAACAATTCGGGCGCTGAAGGCGTTGGATTGTTCCGAACAGAATTACAATTTTTGGTACGTTCAAAAATGCCAAAACGAAGCGAGCTTAGCGCGCTTTACAAGCGCGTGATTGATGCTGCCGATGGGAAACGCGTGGTGTTTCGAACGCTGGATATCGGATCGGATAAGGTTCTGTCCTACCTGCCCCACGTAGAAGAGCCGAATCCCGCACTTGGCTGGCGCGCGATCCGCGTCGGGCTTGACCGGCCAAGTGTTTTGCGAATGCAATTGCAGGCGCTCTTGCGCGCAGCCGAGGGGCGACCGCTCTGTGTTATGTTCCCTTTTGTTGCGCAAATGAATGAATTTAACCAAGCACGCGCTGAGATGGACAAAGCGATTGAGCGCGAAATCAAACTCGGTCACCCGATTCCCGAAAACGTGGGAATTGGGGCGATGTTAGAAACGCCATCGTTGGCGTTCGCACCAAAGCGATTCTACGAAACAGGTGATTTTGTCTCGATTGGGGGAAATGATTTAAAACAGTTCTTTTT
>CAXABH010000278.1:0-3358 GCA_963966925.1 uncultured Rhodobacterales bacterium | reverse complement strand
ATACGTATAAAAACAAAAAAGTTTTTGTGCGGCATCAGGTGGCCCACGCGACTGGTGTTTTAATCCGGGCGGCATGACTGCTTAGGAAAACTAACAAGCGTTGTGTTTTAACTTTAGATAGGCTATCAGCGTGGCAGGTTTTTCCTTTCGCTATCCCTCTGTACGAATTGCAGTGTTCTTTGATCGATTAGGATCAATGAACAATGCCGCACCTGTTGGGTGTTGGCACAATCTGCAATGGAGGCAGTATTATGCATAATGGAACCGTTAAGTGGTTTAACCCGACCAAAGGGTTTGGATTTATTCAACCTGACATAGGTGAAAAAGATGTTTTCATCCATAAAACTGTGGTGGTTTCCGCGGGTATTAGTGATTTGGTTGAAGGTCAAAAGGTGACGTTTGAGACCCAAGTTGCGGATGATGGAAAAGTATCCGTAAGTCGCCTGAATTTGGCAGATTAATAAGCACATCAATCAACAATCGTGCTCTGTGTTTTCAGCGAACATAAGGGCACGACAATCATTCAATCTAGCGGCGTGCGCCTCGTATTGAATGCATGTGTTACTTTGTAAAAAGGATAAGATCTATGGGATACTCAACACCTAAAAAACAACTCGATTTGAAAGAGTTTCTAAGCACACCTGCCAAAAGGTTGCCCTACAAAAAGAAGTTTTCGCAAATGCAGGTAGAGCGCAAGCCAGCGAGTGAGACCGAAGAAAAGCAAAAAGATACGAAATGAATATTAAGGGAAATGAGTATTCATGATTGAAGTAAACTGGGGTGAAACAATTACTCTCTATGCTGCGGAATATGATAAAGTTGAGCATTTTCGCACAATTGAAAAGGCGCAGTATTGGTTACGGTGTAAATGGCCAGCAGGATTGACGTCACAAAGGGTGGACGCTCTCTCGAAAACACAGTTGGCGATGGATTGTTTGATCCCGGTAAGCGAAGCAAAAAGTGCGTTTATCATCGCGGCACATGCTGCCGGCTATAGTACGCGCGCAACGCATTGAGGATGCCGGGATACATGCCAAGCCGCGTGGAACATTTATGCTGAATAGAGAGCATCTGTTCATCGTAATTCTACTTCTTATTCTCCTTGGCATTGAGGTCGCGCGTGTGTTCGCGCCCCCGCTATTTTCATGAAATTTATTGCATGCCGTAAGAATAGCACCCGTACTGAAATTTCAGAGTAGTCACGCTTAGCTTTGCGACTGATCAAAACGTCATATGGCCGATCGATGATATCTTGGTTCATCGGTGTCTAAAATATCCAGATGAGAAGATATGAAGAATTCTAACATTCGCGTAGACAAACTGTTATCGTCCTTAGGCTATGGAACACGCAAAGATGTGGCGGGTATGGTCAAACAGGGTTCGGTTGTATTTGACGGTCACCCAATCAATGACGCTGCTCAGAAAATTCCGGATGCCTCGGATTTGCGTGATCGGCTAATGATACGGGGTGAACAGTTGGATCCGCGACATGGTATGGTCCTGATGATGAACAAGCCGTTGGGGATGAGTTGTTCACATCAAGAGGCAGGCGCCGTGATTTATGATCTTTTGCCTCAGCGATGGCGTCAGCGCTCTCCTGTGCTTTCAACAGTTGGACGATTGGACAAAGAGACATCTGGGTTACTGTTGATCACGGATGATGGCGCATTCATACATAGTATTATTAGTCCAAAGCGACATGTGAAAAAAACTTATTTAGTTGATGTTGTGAAGCCATTGACGTCAGATGATGTTTTGCTTTTCGGAGCTGGTACTTTGAAGCTTAGAGGCGAGGAGAAACCACTTGCATCTGCTGAACTGGAAATCATCACGCCGCAGCGTGCATTGATAACGATCACAGAAGGCAGATACCATCAGGTCCGCCGAATGTTTGCAGCCATTGGAAATCATGTGACCCACTTGCATCGTACAAAAATTGGCAATCTTGGGTTACCCAATGATTTAGCCTTAGGTAAGTGGATGCTTCTTACACAGCATCATATCGAATTTATTTTCGATTAAGGGGATCAAACTTAATCCAACGGGTAACCGTGGGCTACCGACAGCCAAAGTCATCACAACCTGTCGATTTACCAAATTACTTTATAACACGCTGTCAATCGTGGCCTTGCGTAATACTTGTGTCTGTATCAGGGATGCCATTTCATATCTCTTATTCGATAAAGTACCAAATTTGACAAATGACACATTCGACTGGCGTCGCATCATATCTATAATGTTGGCTTCAGCGAAAATCTATTGTAACGCCTCGTGCTAGCCTTGTTGGATGTGATTTCCTATGTCAGACACCAGATTGATTTTCGTACTATGAGCAAGACGCACCCAATATTGGATATGATTTATGGGATGCGGGACATGTTGCCGATGTCAATTGCTGCTGCAACTTATGGTCTTGCATTCGGGCTTCTTGCGACACAATCAGGTTTCAGCATTGTACAGGCAATCAGTATGAGCGCTATGGTTTTTGGCGGGTCCTCTCAATTGGTTGCAATGGAACAATTAACACTTGGTGTTGGCGCGGCTTCGGCCATTTTAGCCGGCATTGCATTAAACATGAGAATCCTTTTGGTGACGGCAACGATGCAAAACGTTTTGACGGCGCGTCCGTGGTGGCAGATTGGGCTTGGAACATTTTTCGCCACTGACGCCTCGGTTGCCTTGATGCAGTCTGCAAAAACACGAAAAATGACGGATAGCTATTGGTATTTCTTCGGTGGTGGGGCGTCCCTTTATGTTATCTGGATTATGGTGACTGCGATTGGTGCATTCGTTTCCAGCGAAGTTCCAAACCCCAATGCCATCGGACTAGATTTTGCAATCATTGCAATTTTCATAGCAACGCTACCAGGCATGTGGCGTGGGACGAATGATATAATACCTTGGTTAGTTGCAAGCAGTATTGTGATTTCTTGGGGGTCATTGTTTCCAGAGCACGCCAGTTGGGGGCTGATTGGCGGAGCGGTATGTGGTGCGTTGTTGGCGGGCTTGACACATGAGCGTTGAAATTTGGATTACAATATTTGGCCTAGGGTTGTTCAGCTTTTTGATTAGACTGTCTGGATACCTTTTGGCGTCTAAGGTGCCACAACAGGGCGCTTGGGCGCGTAGTCTTCAGGCGCTGCCTGGCTGCTTGATTGTGTCGTTAGTGTCCTTAATGATGCTGAATGGTTCAATGCTTGAATGGATAAGTGGTACTCTTGTTTTGATTATTGCGGCCGTTACGCGCAAACCAACAATTGCGATGTTTCTGGGAATGCTAATTATTGCGACCCTAAGGGTGATGACAACGCACTAAATTAAAGCCATGATTATCATCTGATAAACCTGGGCATCTATG
>CAXABH010000277.1:0-3378 GCA_963966925.1 uncultured Rhodobacterales bacterium | reverse complement strand
CCCGAAATTTTAAACACCGTAGAACATAATGGGCGCACAGGGTTACGGTCCTATTCTGTCTCAGGTCGCGTCGCAAACGCAGGGGTGTATCTGTTACCAGCTGGATCCACAATTACCGATATTATCGCCGCAGCAGGTGGAATGGCAAAGGGGCACGAATTCAAAGCGTATCAGCCCGGCGGTCCATCTTCTGGGCTTTTGCCAGCAACCATAAATGATGTTCCCCTAGATTTTGATACCCTACAACCATTGGGGACCTTCATCGGGTCCGCCGCCGTTGTTGTTTTATCAGATCAAGACAGCGCCAGAGCGGCCGCGCTTAATATGCTGCGGTTCTTTGAAGATGAGTCTTGCGGTCAGTGCACGCCCTGTCGTGTAGGCTGTGAGAAAGCAGTCAAACTTATGCAATCAGAAACTTGGGATGAAACGCTCCTTACAGAGCTGTCAAGTGCAATGGTTGATGCATCCATTTGTGGTTTGGGACAGGCCGCGCCCAATCCTATCAAATCCATAATGAAACATTTTCGGGATGAAATCTAATGGCTGACACAGTTACGTTCAAGCTTGACGGGCATGAGGTTACCGCACCTTCTGGTCAAACGATTTGGGAAATTTCCAAAGGCGAGGGTTTTGTAATCCCGCATCTCTGCCACAAAGATCAAATTGGGTATCGCAGTGATGGAAACTGTCGTGTCTGTATGGTCGAGGTAGAGGGCGAGCGAAATTTGGTTGCCTCCTGCATACGTACGCCCACTGAAGGTATGGTCGTAAATACACGATCCCAGCGTGCGCAGACAGCGCGCAAAATGGTCATGGAATTGCTGATTGCAGATCAACCAGCACCCGAACATGCCCATGATAAATCATCACACCTGTGGGATATGGCCGAAAAAACTGAAGTGTCACAAAGCCGTTTCCCCAAACTTGAAGAAAGCCGTATTCCCCTGCTGGATGACAGTCATGTGGCGATGTCTGTCAATTTAGACGCATGTATTCAATGCGGATTGTGCGTACGTGCATGCCGTGAAGTACAAGTAAACGATGTTATTGGAATGTCAGGTCGCGGTCACAATGCCTATCCAACATTTGATATGGCCGACCCGATGGGGGCATCATCATGTGTTGCGTGTGGCGAATGTGTCCAAGCCTGCCCAACTGGTGCGCTTATGCCATCTTCGGTAACACCGGCAAACGGCATCGGCGACAGCAAGGATTTCGACGAAGAAGTCGAAAGTGTCTGTGCATTTTGTGGCGTAGGATGCCAAATAAGCATCAAGGTTAAAAATGGTGAAATCAAATACGTAGAAGGCATAAACGGGCCTGCGAATGAAGGTCGATTATGTGTCAAAGGCAGATTTGGCTATGACTACATACACCACAATCACCGTCTGACTAAACCACTCATCAGACGCGAGGATGCCCCTGCAAAGGGCCTAAATGTCGATCCAAATAATTGGCAAAAGTATTTTCGAGAAGCCTCATGGGATGAAGCGCTGGATTTCGCAGCAAACGGCATGAAGGGCCGCGGGAGTGAGGTTGCAGGCTTTGGTTCAGCAAAATGCACCAACGAAGAGGCCTATCTGTTCCAAAAAATGATACGACAAGGTTTTGGCCACAATAACGTGGATCATTGCACACGCTTGTGTCACGCATCGTCGGTTGCGGCTTTGATCGAAAATATTGGATCCGGCGCCGTTACAGCCACGTTTAATGAAATTGAAAATGCCGACGTCGCGATTGTCATTGGTGCAAATCCAACTGAAAACCATCCTGTAGCGGCCACCTACTTTAAACAATTCACCAAACGCGGTGGAAAGTTAATCGTGATGGATCCTCGGGGCCAAGCTCTGAAACGATTTGCATCACATATGTTACAATTCCGACCAGGTACAGATGTGTCCATGTTGAACGCAATCATGCATGTGATTGCAGAAGAAGGGTTATTTGATCAGCAATACATCGCCTCTTACACAGAAAACTGGGAAGCTGAAAAGGCCCACCTAAAAGACTTCACACCCGAAAAAATGTCACAGATCTGCGGGATCGAAGCGGACGTTTTGCGCGATGTTGCACGGACCTTTGCAGGGGCGAAAGCGGGTATGATTTTCTGGGGCATGGGTGTGTCACAACACATACACGGCACTGATAACTCTCGCTGCCTAATTAGTTTGGCGTTGATGACTGGACAAGTTGGGCGCCCAGGTTCGGGCTTGCACCCTTTGCGCGGTCAAAACAACGTGCAGGGTGCATCAGATGCCGGACTGATACCCATGTTCCTGCCAGATTATCAATCTGTTGCAGATGACGGAATAAGATCTTTGTTCACTGACGTGTGGCAATCCCCTGACTTTTCCGCACAAAAGGGCCTGACAGTTACCGAAATCATGGAAGCCGTCCACGCAGATGAAATCAAGTCGATGTACATATTGGGCGAAAATCCGGCGATGTCTGATCCTGATGTCGAACACGCGCGTGCTGCACTTGCCAAATTAGATCATCTCGTCGTGCAGGACATTTTCATCACTGAAACGGCAAACTATGCTGATGTCATATTACCCGCATCTACACTTTATGAAAAAATGGGTACAGTGTCGAATACCAACCGCACTGTGCAAATGGTCCGACCAGCCGTAAATCCCCCAGGTGAAGCAAAGCAAGATTGGTGGATCGAAGTCGAACTTGCCAAACGCCTTGATCTGGATTGGTCCTACCATTCTCCCGCAGATGTCTTTGCGGAAATGAAGCAGACCATGAAATCATTAAATAACATCACGTGGGAACGTTTGCTGAATTCCGCCGTTACCTATCCATCATTGTCCCCCCAAGATCCGGGGCAGCCCGTCGTGTTTGGTGATGGATTTCCGCGCCCAGAGGGCCGCGCCAGATTCACGCCAGCCAGTGTGATTGCGCCGGATGATACGCCTGATGCAGAGTATCCGATGATTTTAACAACGGGGCGGCAGTTAGAGCATTGGCACACAGGTTCGATGACACGACGCGCCTCTGTTTTAGATCATCTAGAACCCGAAGCAAACTGTTCGCTTCATCCCTCTACTTTGCGCAAGTTGGGCGTGACCCCTGGCGAATACGTAAAACTTACCACAAAACGGGGATCGATTAGCATCATGGCCCGCGAAGACCGCGCCGTTTCCCCCGACATGGTCTTTCTGCCCTTCGCTTTCGTCGAAGCTGCTGCGAACATCTTAACCAATCCAGCAGTCGACCCCTATGGAAAAATTCCAGAATTCAAATTCAGTGCGGTCAAAGTAGAGAAAGCCAATCAAAATATAGCTGCCGAATAATCGGCATCCAAGGAGAGTAAAGATGAGCCACAAGACTGATATAGAAATTGCCCGTGAGGCGGATAAGAAGCCGATA
>CAXABH010000276.1:0-3379 GCA_963966925.1 uncultured Rhodobacterales bacterium | reverse complement strand
TCAGACTATGCATGGGCGCTTAATAATCTGGCCGTCTTGTTAGACAACCTTGGTGAATATACGCAGGCCGAACCGCTATATAAACAGGCGTTGGCGATCCACCGCCGCATGCTGGGCGATGATCATGCCCATACGGCAACCAGCCTGAACAACCTTGCTGAGTTGTATCGGGCCCAAGGGCAATTTGCGCAGGCCGAACCGCTGTATGAACAGGCGTTGGACATCTGTTGCCGCGTGCTGGGCGATGATCATCCCGATACGGCAGGTAGCCTATACAACCTGGCTGGGTTGTATCAGGTCCAGGGGCATTATGAACAGGCCAAACCACTGTATGAACAGGCGTTGGGCATCCGCCGCCGCGTGCTGGGCGATGATCATGCCAAAACGGCAGTCAGCCTAAATAACCTTGCTGAGTTGTATCGGGCCCAAGGGCATTTTGCACAGGCCGAACCGCTGTATATAGAAGCGGTTGAGATTGCAGAGCGGGTTTTGGGGGGCGCGCATCCGGACACCAAGATTTTCCGTAAAAATTATGAGGGTTTGTTGGCACAGATGAAGAAGTAAGGGCGTATGCTGGATCTCATTCAGTCCTGTTAACCGCCCACGGGCGTGGTCCTAATCCGTGCATTCATGAAACTATTTTACCTGGGGGTGGTGCGTGCCAATCGAACGATTGGTGTGCAATGTAGCATGCGGGTTTTCATGACCCTGCCATGATATCACGCGCGGCGGCCATCCCACTGCTCCAGGCCCATTGGAAATTATAGCCGCCCAGCCAGCCTGTGACATCCATCGCCTCACCCACAATATACAATCCCGGCACCCGTTTGGACATCATGGATTTTGACGAAATTTCATCCGTTGCGATGCCGCCCAACGTGACCTCGGCCGTGCGGTATCCTTCGGATCCGCTGGGGCGCAGGGACCAGTTTTGCAATCTGTCAAACAGGGTTGTTAGCCGCGCATCGGACCAATCGGCCAGATTGCCCGTTAAATCCAAATCCCGCGCCAGATGATCGACCAGCCGCGCGGGCAGGTGGGTGGCCAGTTCGGTTTTGAAATTGCGCCGTCCGCTGATTTGGCGTTGATCGCGCAGGGCAGTCATGGTGGTGCCATCGGGCGTTAGGTTTAGGGTGATGTCGTGACCTTCGTCCCAATAGCTGCTGATCTGAAGGATCGCGGGACCTGACAGGCCGCGGTGGGTGAACAACATCGCCTCATCAAACACACCCGCGCCTGCGCGCGCCTGCACAGGAAGTGAGACGCCCGAAATTTCCGCGAATCGCCCGTCGGAAAAGGTAAACGGCACCAGTGCGGGGCGTGTTTGCGTGACCCGCATTCCAAATTGTGCCGCGATGTCATAGGCAAAGCCTGTGGCCCCCATTTTCGGAATAGATTTGCCACCCGTTGCGATGACCAGGTTTTTGCAGGTTAGGGTTTCGGCATGGTCGCCCTTCATGATGTCCAAGGTGAAGGTGCCGTTTTCGTGGCGCACGCCAGTCACAGCAGTTTTCAACCAAAGCGTGGCCCCTGCCGCCTGCATCAAATCGCGCAACATTGCGATGATATCCTTGGCCGAGGCATCGCAAAACAACTGACCCAAGGTTTTTTCGTGATAGGGGATGTCGTAGTGCTGGACCAGATCAATGAAATCCCATTGGGTATAGCGTGCCAATGCGGATTTCGCGAAATGGGTGTTTTCGGACAAGAAATTTTCCGCACTGGCATAGATATTGGTGAAATTACACCGCCCCCCGCCAGAGATACGGATTTTTTCACCCGCCGCCTTGGCATGATCAATGACCAGCGCATCCCGTGTGTAGGCCGCGCACATCATGCCCGCTGCCCCCGCCCCAATTATGATTGTTTCAAATCGCATGCCCCCTCGTGGCGGTTTTATGTCGAATTGGCAAGGGGCATGCATTTTATCTGGCCAGCTGCATCAAAATTCGTTATCACTATGACAAAGATCCCGAAAACGGGACATGTCAGAGGCAGTAAAAGGTAAAACCCATGACTGAGATGGTCTATGGAACCGTTCCCGTATCAAAAGGGGAACCCATTCTTCCAAAATGGTGGCGCACAGTTGATAAATGGACGTTGATGTCCGTTATGTTGTTGTTTTCAATTGGTATTTTACTTGGGCTTGCGGCCTCACCGCCCTTGGCCGAGAAAAATGGATTTGCGCCGTTCCACTATGTGCAGCGACAGGCTGTGTTTGGAGGCATGGCGCTGGTTGCGATGTTTGTTACGTCTATGATGTCCCCGATTTTGGTGCGCCGTTTGGCGGTGTTGGGGTTTATCGCGGCCTTTGTCGCGGTGGCGCTGTTGCCTGTGTTTGGCACGGATTTTGGAAAAGGCGCCGTGCGTTGGTATGCGCTGGGCTTTGCATCGCTGCAGCCCTCTGAATTTTTGAAACCTGGGTTTGTGGTGGTCAGCGCATGGATGTTGGCAGCCGCACAGGAAATTAATGGTCCCCCTGGGCGTTTATGGTCATTTGTTTTGGCGATGAGTATTGCGATCATGTTGGCATTGCAGCCAGATTTTGGGCAGGCCTGTTTGGTTTTATTTGCTTGGGGTGTTATGTATTTTGTCGCGGGTGCGCCAATCCTTTTGTTGTTGGGAATGGCGGGGCTGGTGGTGTTTGGTGGTACAATTGCCTATCAGCATTCGGAACATTTTGCACGTCGCATTGATGGGTTTTTGTCCCCTGATGTCGATCCGCGCACACAATTGGGATATGCCACAAACGCGATCCAAGAGGGTGGGTTTTTCGGCGTTGGCGTGGGCGAGGGGCAGGTGAAATGGTCCCTGCCAGATGCGCATACGGATTTTATCATTGCTGTGGCCGCCGAGGAATATGGTTTTGTCTTAGTCGCAATCATTGTTGCGATTTACGCCAGCATCGTTTTGGTGTCCCTCTCGCGGCTTATGCGGGAACGCGATACATTTATTCGATTGGCGGGTGCGGGTTTGGCCTGTTCCTTTGGCGTACAGGCTGTGATCAACATGGGTGTTGCGGTGCGTTTGCTGCCAGCTAAGGGAATGACATTACCCTTTATCAGTTACGGCGGATCTTCGCTGATTGCGGGGGGTATTGCGTTGGGAATGTTGCTTGCATTTACGCGCGCACGACCGCAAAAGAACATCGCAGATGTAATTAACGGATATCGATAATGACCAAAGCGCCTTTGGCGATTTTAGCAGCAGGTGGCACGGGCGGACATATGTTCCCTACACAGGCCCTGGCCGAGGCATTGTTAGAGGCAGGATGGCGGGTCAAGCTGACCACCGATCCGCGCGGCGCACGCTATGTGGGTGGATTTCCCGATGCGGTTCAGGTCAAAGTTTTAAAATCAGGCACATTTGCCCGCGGCGG
>CAXABH010000275.1:0-3384 GCA_963966925.1 uncultured Rhodobacterales bacterium | reverse complement strand
CTGATCGTTCGCGCACCCCATGCCACAGCATTAGAGGCAGGTGCAGAGGTCGATGTGATCCTTCTGTAAAACAAAGCATTGACACAAAACAAGAACACATGTAGAACATAACAGAGATCATGTTCTAAAGGGGCTTGTCATGCTGACCCGTAAACAACTGGATTTGTTGGATTTCATCAATAAACGCATGGTGCGTGATGGTGTTCCACCTTCATTTGATGAAATGAAAGAGGCGTTGGATCTGCGATCAAAATCCGGAATTCACCGTTTGATCACCGCATTGGAAGAGCGTGGATTTATTCGTCGCCTCGCACACCGTGCGCGCGCCATTGAAATCGTTAAACTGCCCGAAGCATTGGGCGGTGAAAGTGATGAGGGTTTCACACCGAAAGTGATTGATGGCGGCGCAAAGACATCCGTGCCGACGCCCGTTGAAACGATGCATGCGATGGAACTGCCTGTGATGGGCCGTATTGCTGCAGGTGTCCCGATTGAGGCCATCAGTCAAGTGTCCCACAATGTTGCGGTTCCGGGACAAATGCTGCGTTCTGGTGGGGATCATTACGCCCTTGAGGTGAAAGGTGATTCAATGATCGAAGCAGGCATCAATGATGGAGATGTTGTTGTTATACGCGAGACGAAAACCGCCACAAACGGCGATATTGTTGTCGCATTGGTTGATGGTGCTGAAGCGACGCTGAAAAAGTTTTTTCATCGCGGTGAAATGATCGCGCTAGAGGCGGCAAATCCAGCCTACGAAACACGTTTGGTTCCCCATGACCGCGTACGTGTGCAAGGGCGACTTGTCGGTTTAATCCGCACCTATTGATTTTCGACGTTTTGATGTCGGTCGCCAAACATAGGGCGCGTGGTGTTTATCTACGCGCTTTTTTATTTCATACCGCTGCCCTGTCCAGATCACATGCGTTGCGCCATGATCATAAAAATCCTGTTTTACCAACACCAAACAATCCCCCAATATTTCCACATCATGCGGGGACACATAAAATTCGTCAGGATTACAGCGATAGGTGTTTGCGATTGCCTTTTTAGACCAAAGATGTGTGATTTTATGATCTGTCGATGACCATAATTGAACGGATCTGGTCCGGTCTATAACCACACCATCGTTTTCCATCCACACCTTTGAAACAAAACCCTGTCCCTTTTCTTTGCTAAGTGCGCGCCCTTCAATGGTTTGCAACCCAACCAAACGGCCCTGATCAGAAACTAGTATTTCTGGTCGGTGTGTGCCCATCCACAAACAAACTGCGAACAGGGCTGTTAATATACCGATCACCCTACCATGTATTCCTGACCATAAAACACACCACAGCACACCGAAACAAAACAATGGCAAAACTTCGGGCATCGGTGTTTTGATCATACGGACCGCAACATCAAAATCGGCCAAATAGGCCGCGACAGTCTGGATCCAATTTAGGCCCAAGTCGACAAACCAAAAACCCACGAATGCCAATTTAAGGGGCGACAATACCAACGCAATAACCGCGGCAGGGGCAACAATTAATGCCATTACAGTTACCGTTAACACGTTGGCGATATACCCAATCTGACTGATTTGGTTGAAATGGATTGCTGCGATGGGTGCGGTTGCCAATCCTGCAACCACGGATGACACCACTGCCCCGATGATATAATTCAAAACCAAACCTGATTTCACCCACCCTTTTCGCGTTATGACATCGAACACTGTGACCAATGCAATTGTTGCTGCGAACGACATCTGGAAGCCAGGCGAATACAGCGCCTCAGGCCGAAGAGATAAAATAATCAGCGCAGCAAGTGCCAAGGATCGCAAAGTTAAGGCACGACGCGACAGGATCACCCCCCCGAAGAAACAGGCGATCATCACAAAGGCACGTTGAGTTGCGATTGAATTACCAGATAACCCTAAGTAGGCCACACCTGCCAAAATCGCCCCAAGCGCAGCGATTGAACGGGCATGCCAGCGGATTTGACCGATTGGAGTGATAACACATATCATGCGCAGCAGCCCAAACACCACAGTCGTCAACAGCCCCATGTGTAATCCAGAAATTGCCAGCAAATGCGCAAGGTTCGTGCGCCGTAAATCTTCGATCACGTCCAATGACAGATTCAAACGATCGCCTGAAATAATGGCCTGCGCAAATCCCAGCGAACGTTCAGGAATATGTGCGGCAATAAAATCGGATAAATTTCGTTGATGATCCTTCCAAAATTGATGCTCACGGGGCAAATCAAGTTGTTCAAACCCCTTGCGCGCATATCCAACGCCACCCAAACTTTGAAAATAGGCATGACGGCGAAAATCAAACCCACCGGGTTCAACGGGCCCTTGAGGTGGTGTGATATAGGCGGTTGTCTGAATGCTTTGGCCCAACTTAGGGACAACGCCTGTGTATTTAGGAAATGATATGCGCACATACTTGGGTCTATGGCGTTCTGAAATAGGCTCCATTGCGGCGACGCGTAACGTGACGCGTAATGACCCACTTGCAGAGCGATCAATCCCTTGGATGACGCCCTGAACCTTGCCGTAATATGGATAACTTAGCGCAGGTGCCCAAACGGAATAGCTGCGCAAGGTCGCCGTTCCTGCACCAATCGCGCTGACACCCAGCAAAATCAGGACGGGCAAAATTGCGCTGTCCTTAACCCCAAAGTAAGACAAATACCCCAGAACGCAGATTAGGAGGAAGATGAACAATGCGGGTCCAACCCAATGCCCTTGTGAAAATGTTCCAGCAATCCCAAATGCAAAGGCCATTGGCGACCATAAAAACAAATGATTACGTTGCTGTTTGATTTCGGTGAAGAGATGGAACCACAGCATGTGATGACTTGTCCTTGGCAATGGCACCCGTTAGAGAGTGCCCAAGCTATGTCTCAACTCTTACCAAAAGGTTACCGTCCGTATGTCACAGGTCGTCACTCGTATCGCGCCTTCACCCACTGGTTATATGCATATAGGAACGGCGCGTACTGCGCTGTTTAATTGGCTATATGCACGTGGACGGGGTGGTAAATTCCTATTGCGGATTGAGGATACGGACCGCGAACGTTCCACGCCTGAGGCAACAGATGCCATTTTGCGCGGTATGGAATGGCTGGGGCTGGATTATGATGGTGAGGCCGTTTCCCAATTTGAACGCGCGGATCGTCATGCAGAGGTTGCGCATCAACTTCTAAGTGAAGGCAAAGCCTATAAGTGTTTTTCCACACAAGAGGAAATTCAAGAGTTCCGCGATGCCGCACGCGCGCAGGGGCGTTCCACCCTATTCCAAAGCCCATGGCGTGATGCCGATCCTGATCGACATCCCAATGCCCCTTATGTTGTCCGTATCAAATCACCCGAAACAGGTGTCAGCGTAATTCAGG
>CAXABH010000274.1:0-3389 GCA_963966925.1 uncultured Rhodobacterales bacterium | reverse complement strand
AAATTGATTTCGGGGGAACATGTTGGTGCGCTGGCGATGTCTGAACCCTCTGCTGGATCTGACGTTGTATCCATGAAATTACGCGCGGAAAAACGCAATGGGTATTATGTTTTAAACGGCAATAAATATTGGATCACCAATGGACCTGATGCGGAAACCTTGGTGGTCTATGCAAAAACGGATCCTGATGCAGGGTCCAAGGGGATTACCGCATTTATAATTGAAAAGGAAATGACAGGTTTCTCAACCTCGCGCCATTTTGACAAACTGGGGATGCGTGGGTCAAACACGGCTGAACTGATTTTTGAAAATGTCGAAGTTCCCTTTGAAAATGTTCTAGGAGAAGAGGGCAAAGGCGTGCGCGTTTTGATGTCGGGTCTGGATTATGAACGTGTGGTTCTTTCGGGGATTGGTACCGGCATTATGGCCGCCTGTTTTGATGAGGTGATGCCCTATATGGTAGAGCGCAAGCAGTTTGGTCAAAGTATCGGGGATTTCCAACTGATGCAGGGTAAAATTGCCGATATGTATACTGCAATGAACACATCGCGTGCATATGTTTATGAGGTTGCTAAGGCCTGTGATCGGGGCGAAGTTACACGCCAGGATGCCGCTGCCTGTGTGCTTTATGCTTCAGAAGAGGCGATGAAAGTGTCCCATCAGGCGGTTCAGGCGATGGGCGGCGCTGGCTTTTTATCCGATAGCCCCGTTAGCCGCATTTTCCGCGATGCCAAATTGATGGAAATCGGTGCGGGGACATCGGAAATCCGCCGCATGTTGATTGGACGTGAAATGATGGGATTACAGCGCTAAAATGTCAATTTCTCCTACATGGGCTGGCGTTATTGCGCTGGCGGTGTTTCTTGTCTTTGTTGGGGTGCGCCTTGGATATAAGGTCACCACAACGACCGAGACGGACATCATTGACCACTATGTTGGGGAATTCCTGTCGGAGATGGCTGCGCATGATCACGTTGCTGACAGCAGTGCCTGCCATGGTGAAGTGGGGCAAACATTTTGGGAACGCATCATTGTGAAATGTGCGCATCCAAACGGGGGAACCGTATCCTATCGTACTGGGCATTGGGGCCAACTGATCGGCGGGCGCGCAGAATGGGTGATGCATGATTGATCCATTTAAGGACTACGATCAGGCGTATACTGATTTTCGCTGGGACGTGCCGCAATACCTGAATATCGCCGAGCAGGTATGCGAGAGGTGGTGTGCACATGCCCCTGAAAAAATCGCCATTATTGATGCAACCGATCTGGGAAACATCAAACGCCATAGCTACGCCGATTTAAACCGCGCCGCGAATACGCTGGCGCATCACTTGGTGCGTTTGGGTGTTGGTGCGGGGGATCGGGTTGGTGTGCTGCGCAGTCAGGATCTGTGGACGGCTGCCGCGCATATTGCAATTTGGAAACTAGGGGCAATTTCGATCCCGCTGTTTAAACTATTCGGCCCCGATGCATTGTCTTCTCGCCTATTAGATGCAGGCGCGACATGCGTGATTGTCGATGAAGAGGGTCATGCCGGGCTAAGTGCGCTGGATGTGGTTCAGGTTCTGCCCGAGGGACTGGCGGTATCAGATCAATCCTTTGAGTGCGCTAATACCTATGCAGAAACCCCCGCCGTTTTGATCTATACCTCAGGCACCACGGGAAAATCCAAAGGCGCATTACACGCGCATCGCGTTCTAATGGGACACCTACCTGGGGTCGAGGTTAGTCATGATTTCCTGGGTCAAAATGGGGATGTGATTTGGACACCTGCGGATTGGGCCTGGATCGGTGGGTTGTTTGATGTACTGATGCCGGGTCTGGCGCTGGGCGTGCCTATTGTTGCAGCGCGACTACCGAAATTCACCCCAGAAGCCGCGAAAGAGATTATTGAAACTCTGGGTGTTAAAAACGTCTTTTTTCCGCCAACTGCGCTGCGCATGATCAGGGCCGCAGATTGCAAAATCACGGGCCTGCGATCAGTTGCCAGTGGGGGGGAACCGCTGGGTGTCGAAATGTTGGAATGGGCGCGGGATGCATTGGGCGTCACAATAAATGAATTTTACGGACAAACGGAATGCAACATGGTCGTATCCAGTTGTCAGGCGGCCTTTCCTGTCAAAAACGGGGCTATCGGGAAACCTGTGCCTGGGTTTGACGTCTGCGTGATTGATGCCACGGGTTCCCCAACACAGCAGGAGGGCGATATCGCCATCCGCCGTGGAGCCGTTAGCATGATGATTGAATACTGGAATAACCCAATAGCGACGCAGGAAAAATTCCGTGGCGATTGGATGCTGACAGGGGATCGTGGCATTATGGATCAGGGGTACATCCGCTTTGTTGGGCGGGATGATGATGTGATCACCTCGGCTGGGTATCGCATTGGCCCTGCCGAGATTGAGGATTGTTTGCTAACCCATCCTGCCGTTGCGACCGTTGGGGTTGTGGGGAAACCTGATCCAATCCGCACCGAATTGGTAAAGGCCTATGTGGTTTTAAAGGAACAGTTCACCGCATCTAGTGCGTTAAGGGATGCTTTGAAAACCCACGTTTCAGAACGTTTAGCCAAACACGCCTATCCCCGTGAAATCAGTTTTTTGGACGCACTGCCCATGACCGTCACTGGAAAAGTTATCCGAAAAGAATTGCGTGCGCGTGCCCGTGCAGAAGGTAAAGGAGCCGAAATATGAAGCTGAAATCCAATATATCTTCTGCCTCGGAAAGTTTCCGTCAAAATCAGGATGCCAATCTGGCTGCTTTGAATGAAGTCCGCGCAGCGGCAGAATTGGCACAACTGGGGGGTGGCACGAAATCCCGCGATCGCCATGTTGCGCGTGGCAAAATGTTGCCCCGTGATCGTGTGATGAACCTATTGGATCATGGATCCGCATTTTTAGAAGTCGGGGCCACTGCTGCGCACGGGCTTTATGATGGGGCCGCACCTGCGGCAGGCATGATTGGGGGCATCGGTACCGTATCTGGTGTCACCTGTATGATCCTGTGCAATGATGCGACGGTCAAGGGCGGCACATATTATCCCATGTCCGTCAAAAAACACCTGCGTGCACAGGAAATCGCAGAAGAATGCAATCTTCCTTGTATTTATATGGTCGATAGTGGTGGGGCCAATCTGCCCAATCAAGATGAGGTGTTTCCAGACCGTGATCATTTTGGTCGTATCTTTTACAATCAGGCGCGGATGAGTGCCAAAGGCATTCCCCAAGTCGCAATTGTGATGGGCTCTTGCACGGCGGGCGGTGCCTATGTTCCTGCCATGTCAGATGTCACCATCATCGTGAAAGAGCAGGGGACAATTTTCTTGGCTGGTCCCCCCTTGGTTAAGGCTGCAACAGGCGAAGTTGTCAGTGCCGAAGAATTGGGTG
>CAXABH010000273.1:0-3396 GCA_963966925.1 uncultured Rhodobacterales bacterium | reverse complement strand
TATTGGTCAGGCTGCGGTGAAAAACCCATAAATATTAAAGCTCGCGAACAAAACTGGTTGGTGTAGCAGGTAAAGTGCCAAACTGTGACGCCCTGCAAAGGCAAAGGGGCGCACCCAGGCGCCTGTTGGTCCATCATAGGAAAAGGCGTTAAAGCGATAGAGCAGAGCATGCGCACACATGCCTGCAAAAAACGCAAACCCCCATGGCATGATGGGGCGATAATCCACACTGCCTGCGGTTTCGGTGGTCCAAATAATCCACATCAACCAAACAGAACCATTCACAGGCCCATCCGCCCATATGAAATAAGAACCAAGCGCTGCTGCAATAGTTAGTGGAACGCCCCAATGTAGCGACAAAATAGGGAGTGAAAGCAGACTCATCACCAAGATAAGATGTAAAATCCCAAAGCGGATCATGTAGGAACCAAAGGTGTAATATGTCACAATGGAAATACCCGTGGCCGCGGCCCCTAACACTGCGACACGCCGCCAGACTGTCAGCCATTTGACGCCTTCGCGGTGTGTGTGTTGCCATGACAAACCAGCCAAAAACAAAAACGATATCGCGATCGCGCGTTCAAACATACGCCATTCAGGTTGGAATACGGTTCCCGCCTGAATATAGCCGAAATACATAAGATCGAATGTGAAATGAAAAACAACCATGGCCGCAATGGCCACAGCCCGCAAAAGATCAAGCCAAATGAGTCGCGTGTTTGTTTGCGTCATACATCGTCATTAGCCTGCGTTGCACCAAAAGGCGAGTATTGCCTTATCCAAGGACAAAGATGAGCGTAAAGAGTGCCAAAAACACCAATACGGCTGTGGCAACCATACCACCCATGCGGGCCTCGGATTTTTGGGGTTTGCGATCTGGGTCTGGCTGGTGATCTGGCATGTGGGTCCTCTAACACAACGTGGCACTGATATAGCCCATTGGGGGGCAAAAACCCAGTGCATAAAACGAATAGAAAGGAAATGGTGGGTGATAAGAGACTCGAACTCCTGACATCTTCGGTGTAAACGAAGCGCTCTACCAACTGAGCTAATCACCCGATATGGGGCGTAATAGCCAAAGCCTTGGAGGTGCGCAAGAGGGTTCGCGCGAAAAAATCACCTTTTTCTTCTATGCTTTTGCAAACTATAGCTAAGCTATAAAAACAGGAGGGTAAAATGCCATTTGATCCAACCGAACACCAGATGCTGCCAACCCGCCATTTTGATGATTTCAAGATTGGAGAGCGGTTTTTTGCGCCCTCGCGCACGATTAGCGAAGGCGTCTTTGCTGCGTTTCAGGCAGCAAGTGGGGATAATCATCCGATCCATTATGATCGTTCATATTTGAAAACATTGGGACATCCCGATTTAATGGCGCACGGCTACATGAGCCTGATACAGGCCGCGATTGGGGCATCCCCCTTGGCCCATGAAATGGGGCGCGCCTTGGTCGGGTTTGTGGATCAGTCCAGTCGGTTTTTACACCCTGTATACAATGGCGATACCCTTTATCCGGCATTTGAAATCAATGAACTCACCCGCCAGAACACCACAGGTATCTTGGGAGTGACCATTGAAATCCACAATCAAGATGGCGTTTTATGCGTTGCGGGCAATCAGCGGTATTTGATGCGTCTTTAATTGGTATTTTGCCAGGCTGGGTGCATGAAAAGTTGTGCCCCGCGATGTCACATGTTTTGCTTTGACTATTTTGGCATTCGGACTTTTCAAAAAGTAAGGCCCCCAATTTGGGGGCCTTAACATTAATGTGTGATTTGGGCGCTGCTTTGGGCCTGTTTTGCCCGTTCTGCTGCGGCTGCGTCTTCTGCCGCTTGATCCCATTCAATCGGTTCTGGTGTGTCCACCAGTGCTTGTGCCAAGACTTCTGACACATGCGTGACTGGGATAATTTTTAGCCCGTCAGTCACTGAGTCAGGTAGATCTGCGATGTCCTTTTCATTTTCCTCAGGAATGAACACTGTCGTTATGCCACCCCGCAGGGCGGCCAACAGCTTTTCTTTCAATCCGCCAATGGCCAATGCGTTACCACGCAGTGTCACCTCACCTGTCATGGCAATGTCTTTGCGCACTGGGATGCCAGTTAACACGGATACAATTGATGTCACCATCGCCAGACCTGCGCTTGGGCCGTCTTTGGGTGTTGCACCCTCTGGGACGTGAACGTGAATATCCAATGTGTCGAACTGTGGTGGTTTGACCCCAATTTTTGGGGAAATGGATCGCACGTACGAACTCGCCGCATCGATGGATTCCTTCATCACATCGCCCAGTTTTCCAGTCGTTTTCATGCGACCTTTGCCTGGTAATTTCAGCGCTTCGATGTGCAGCAGATCACCGCCAACGGATGTATAGGCCAAACCAGTGACAACGCCGACCTGATCTTCTTTTTCAGCGAGTCCATAACGGAATTTCCGCACGCCCAAGAAATCATTCAGGTTGTCTGCGGTGACAGTGACAGACTCTTCTTCGCCCTTGACGATTTTGGTCACCGCCTTGCGGGCCACTTTCGCCACCTCACGTTCAAGGTTCCGCACACCCGCTTCACGTGTGTAATGCTGAATCATTGATGTCAGTGCACTGTCCGTCAGCTCAAATTCACCTTTTTTAAGGCCATGATTTTTGACAGCCTTATCGACCAAGTGACGCCGCGCGATTTCGCGTTTTTCATCCTCAGTATAGCCAGCCAGCGGAATGATTTCCATCCGGTCCAATAGGGGGCCTGGCATGTTGTAACTGTTGGATGTTGTTAGGAACATGACGTTTGATAGATCATATTCTACCTCAAGGTAGTGATCGACAAATGTGCTGTTTTGTTCTGGGTCCAACACCTCTAGCATGGCAGAGGCGGGGTCCCCACGGAAATCTTGACCCATTTTATCAATTTCATCGAGCAAGATCAGTGGATTGGTTGTTTTCGCCTTTTTCATCGCCTGGATGATTTTGCCAGGCATTGAACCGATGTAAGTGCGGCGGTGACCACGAATTTCGGATTCGTCGCGCACCCCACCAAGGGAAATACGGATGAATTCACGCCCCGTCGCCTTGGCCACAGATTTTCCAAGTGATGTTTTACCCACACCAGGTGGGCCCACCAAACACATGATCGGTCCGCGCAATTTAGACGAACGCTGTTGCACGGCCAAATATTCGACAATGCGTTCTTTGACCTTGTCCAATGAATAGTGATCTTCGTTCAAAATGCGTTCTGCACGGCCCAAATCCTTTTTGACGCGGGATTTGGTTCCCCACGGAATGGACAGCATCCAATCCAGATAGTTACGCACCACTGTCGCCTCTGCTGACATGGGGGACATGTTTTTCAGCTTTTTGATTTCCGCATTAGCTTTTTCCAACGCTTCTTTGCTGAACTTCATG
>CAXABH010000272.1:0-3404 GCA_963966925.1 uncultured Rhodobacterales bacterium | reverse complement strand
CTATTAAAAATGACCCCTGTTTGATCAAATCGGCGCGAGAGCTAGTGTTAATTCGCAATCGCGGATGCGAAGGGGGCTAAGCGATCGCAATGCCGACAATATTGCAAAACAATGCTAACATGCGACCAAATAGATGATGCAGCGTGTCATTAGAAAACCAATCATGCACCAGATTTCGGCAGATAAGATCGTTTTCACTCAGGTGGTCTGTGATCAGGCTGAGTAAGATTTGAAACACCTGACCATGAGCGCACTATCTGGAAGAAATATTCGCATTGATAGGCGCCCGTTGAATGATTCGCATCGTTTGGGAATAGCCTTCAGTCAACAATAACTTTCCTGTTTTTGATTGGTTTTTAATAGATAAATAGAGAATGTTGGCGATTTTTGTGGTGTCCACGTGCTTGCAGTGTTTTTTTTATTTGTGTAAATAAAATATTACACCAGCTTTGCTTCTTCTTGTGTTGGCGCACTGAAAAAGTGCTGGAATAGTGCAGGGATCGCGCTGACAATGCGTCGTTTAGTCGTGATCCCTGTGCGAACTATCACGTCCCAATTATTAAAATTACTGTAAATTCAAGTTGCCACTTGTTGGTGCAAAGGTGTTGGCTGGGTGTCCCGCATCACTTTAACATTCGATATTTTCGTTAAGTGTGTTACCTATGATTAGCCAACACATAGAAGAGAGCTGACATGAAACAGCGTGCAGCAAGCGCATACAGCTTCATTAGATTCCAATTCGAGCATCTTGATTTGCTTTGGGATTGGTTTGTAGTGAAGAGCTGGAAGAAACGGCTTCAACGGTAATCAGTGCAAAGCTAAGCACTTTTGCCGCTGAGGTAGGACTGAAACAACCCGATCAAGGATCACATACACCCTATGTTTATAGGGGCGGTTTGCTTGGGTTATCAATTTCACGCACGTTATTCGTTACTGTGAAAGCAGAGCATGACTTTGCACGGAGCACGGACAAGGCACGCCGTAGGCCGCCAATCAATGTGTGAAACTGTACGGTCATACTACCCGAGAACGCGCAACGGTTTGGTTGCATTTTGGACACTGTTTTTTGTCGGCTTTTTACTAGCGCAGAAAAACTTCTTTTTGGTATCTGATTTCTTTGTCCAGATAAAATTTATTGTTTTTCCTTAGGTCTATGTCTGTTGGTGGTTTATTTTAAGGTCATCTTTCATTGATCTATTAACAATGCCGCGTTGCCACCTGCTGCTGTTGTATCAATGCACAGATGACGTTCGTGGAAGACATGCGCGCGATCAGGGCTGTCCACGATAAGTGGGATGATTGGCCCATCACGCTGGGCTAAAGCGCGTGAAAATGCATGCCCCGTTTCTGTGTCGCCCCACCACATGATGGCGGAAAAACCCTCGGCTGCAATTAGGTCACCTGGAGCAATATCATCCTGGGAAATTATGGCGTTTCCGCCCAATGTTTGCACAGCGCGCACTTGTTGTTTAGCAAGATCACGACCCGGGCCTGCACACAGGATGGGTTCACGCGGGATAAGGCGCAAAAGGTTCTGTTCACCCGTTGGTCCGGGAAGTTCCACTTCAATACAATCAGAGTTTGCTTCGACCGGTTCTGCCTGTGCTGTCGCAGTGTTGGGTTCAGTCAGTAACCGGGTAAAACGCCCAACATAATTTGGGCCACCTGCTTTTGGCCCAGTTCCAGATAGACCCTCTCCACCGAAAGGCTGGCTGCCCACAATCGCCCCAATTTGGTTTCTGTTTACGTATATATTTCCACAACGGATTTGTTTGGCGATTGCGTCAATACGATTTTCAATCCGTGTGTGCAGACCGAATGTTAATCCGTACCCAGTTTCATTGATTGTTTGCACAACAGTATCCAATTCCCGCGCATCGAATGTTGCGACGTGTAAAACGGGTCCAAAGATTTCTTCCTTCAGGTCTGCGATACCATCCACTTTGATCATGCATGGTGCAACAAAATTGCCATGATTTAGTTTTTCAACTTCATGTAAAACACATCCTTGTGAACGTTTTGTGTCAATATATTCGTTGATTTTGTCAGCTGCCTCTGTGGTGATTACGGGGCCGACGTCTGTTTTAATGTCGCTCGGATTCCCTATGATCAGTTGATCCATTGCCCCTTTCAGTAGTTTGATAAGTTCAGGCGCAATATCGCGTTGAATGTATAAACACCGCAGTGCCGAACATCGTTGACCTGCGGATTGAAAAGCCGAAGCGATGATGTCACGCACCGCCTGTTCAGGAAGCGCTGTGGAATCCACGATCATTGCGTTCAAACCGCCCGTTTCCGCAATCAGTGGCGTACCGGGTAGGCACGCACCGGCCATTCGGTTTTGAATGATTTTGGCTGTGTGAGTTGATCCTGTAAATGCAACACCACAGATTTTTGGGTGTGCACAGAGTATGCCGCCAACTTCGGCCCCTGTTCCCAAGACAAGCTGAAGTGATGCTTTGGGAACACCTGCGCGATGCAGGCATGCGATGGCCCAGGCTGCGATTGCTGATGTGGTTTCTGCAGGTTTTGCAATAACACCATTTCCTGCTGCAAGTGCGGCTGCAATTTGACCTGTGAAAATAGCCAATGGAAAATTCCAAGGGCTGATGCAGGCAAAGATACCACGGGGCGCCCCCTGATTTTCCATAATTTGTCCAGCGTAGTATCGCAAAAAATCTACCGCCTCGCGCAGTTCGCCCACGGCGTCGGCAAGGGTTTTGCCAGCCTCATGCATGAGCAGGGCCAGGGCCTCTCCATCTTTGGATTCATATAGATCAGCGGCCATCATTAAAATGCGCTGGCGATCTTGAGCAGGGGCATTCCATCTGGCGCTGGTTTCAATCGCTGTTTGTGTTGTTTGCGCATCGCAAAAATGCGCGGTTCCCAAGCGTAGGCCATTTGTGGGGTTCACAATTGGCTGCGGGTGAGTGGCGGCCTGAAACGTCAAGATTGGCGCCGCATCCAAAGGCGTGGGTAGGACAATACGTTTTTCAAGTGAGGATAATGTTCCTGCGTTATTTAAATCATACCCTTTTGAATTTGGGCGCGCTGCCCCATAGAGATCTGTTCCGCTTGTGATCTTACGTGCTGTTCCAGCGGCAAGTTGTTCGAACGGGCAGGCGGCGATTTTGTCACTGGGAATGTTGGGATCTGTAATTTGGTTCACAAAAGACGAGTTCGCACCATTTTCTAAAAGCCGACGCACAAGATAAGCTAAAAGGTCTTTGTGTGGCCCAACAGGGGCATAGATACGACATTTTGTTTTATGCTTTTTTGCAACGATATCATGGACTGCCTCACCCATGCCGTGAAGCCGTTGGAATTCAAATCGACAGTTGGAAGTTTGCTGCGCCATGTGTAAAATCGCGGAAATTGAATGGGCATTATGCGTTGCAAATTGC
>CAXABH010000271.1:0-3414 GCA_963966925.1 uncultured Rhodobacterales bacterium | reverse complement strand
GCACGCGCGCCATCGTGTATCAGAACGTGATCAGGTGCATAGGGCGCCAACGCATCCAACCCATTTTTTACAGATGCATCGCGCGTCGCGCCGCCTGTTGTGATTATAACATCCTTTAGGTTTGCGGTATCAATATCATCGGGATGTAGAACGACACAGATTTGATGGATGTCCGGGTGGTGCAGGAATGCGGATATTGTCCAATCAATAACGCGCTGTCCCATCAGCGGATGCCACTGTTTTGGCTGGGCGCTGCCAGCGCGGGTGCCTCGTCCAGCTGCAACAATAATCGCGGCAATTGTCATATCTTTGGTCCTTTGTTTGATGTCTAGACGTAGGGATTGCCAAATGCAATGGGCTGCGGGATTGCTGTTGATGTGCTGAAATTATAGGCAGAACTGATTAATTGCACCTATTTTGTGCGATTGAGCATTGTCATAACCTGATGGCTACAGGTAAAACGAGGTATGACAATAGATTTAGGATCAACGCATCTTTCGCTTCCTGTGTTTCTGGCGCCATTGGCGGGGATCACGGATTTGCCGTTTCGCAATTTGGTACAATCTTTTGGGGCGGGGTTGGTTGTCAGCGAAATGATCGCCTCCCAAGAAATGGTAGAGGCGAAATATTCGGTACGTGAAAAGGCCGAATTGGGATTTGGCGTTGAAAATACCTCTGTGCAAATTGCTGGGCGTGATCCCTATTGGATGTCTGAAGCTGCAAAGTTGATTGCCGATCAAGGCGCACGGGTGATTGATATCAACATGGGATGTCCTGCGAAAAAGGTTGTGAACGGGTATTCCGGTTCTGCCCTAATGCGCGACCTAAACCATGCGCTTAGCCTGATCGAGGCGGTGGTGGGTGCCGTGGATGTGCCAGTCACGCTAAAAACGCGCTTGGGGTGGGATGACACCCTAATGAATGCACCAGAATTGGCGCAGCGCGCAGAAGCCGCAGGCATCAGGATGATCGTGATTCATGGGCGTACGCGCTGTCAGTTTTACAAAGGGCACGCAGATTGGGCGGCAATCAATCGGGTCAAACAATCGGTATCGATCCCAGTGATCGCAAATGGAGACATTGTGTCCAGTGATCATGCACACCGTGCAATGGCCCAATCTGGTGCGGATGGCGTTATGGTGGGGCGTGGCGCACAGGGGCGACCGTGGGCCATCGCTGAAATTGCGCATAGCCTAACAGGATCGCCCATGCCGTTGATCCCCAAGGGGGCTGATCTGGTGGATATGATCGCAGGGCATTACGATGCAATTTTAGGGTTTTATGGCACGACATTGGGGGTGCGTGTGGCGCGCAAACATTTGGGTTGGTACATGGACGAAGCCGGAACAGAGCGTCAAATGCGACGCGCCATTTTGACGGCGCATGATCCACAGGACGTGTTTGATCGATTGCCTGACGCTATATTACAGGAGGCTGCGTGATGCATGCTGCACTAGATACAATATGGGTCTCGCTTCCCATTCCAGCAATTTTGGTGGACGCAGGGGATCGCATCGCAGAAATAAATCCCGCCGCTGAGGGGTTTTTTAACACCTCAAACCGCGCTATCAATGGTGTCCCGTTGTTTGATCGTTTGATGGTGGATGCCCCGCTGGAGGCCGCGTACCATCGGGCCCGCGAACAGTCGACACCATTGTTTGTGAATGATGTGGATGTCGGCACAGGGGATCGGGCGCCATTGTTGTGTAATCTAAAATTCGCCCCTGTTTTGGAACACGCAGGCTACATGATTTTGTTATTAGCGCCGCGTGAATTGGCGGGGTGGATGTCACGTACGCAAACTGTGAAATCGGCTGCCAAATCCGCCATCGGCATGGCGGAAATGTTAGCGCATGAAATCAAAAATCCCTTGGCGGGGATCACGGGTGCAGCACAATTGTTGTCCATGGGGCTAGAGCCCAAAGATCTGGAACTGACCGATCTGATTGTCGAAGAAACGCGCCGCATTGTGAAATTACTGGAGCAGGTCGAACAGTTTGGCAACCTGCGCGACCCCATACGTCAACCTGTAAACCTGCATGATATTTTGGATCGTGTGCGCCGTTCTGCGCTGTTGGGGTTTGGCGCGCATATGACAATCACAGAAGAGTATGATCCCTCTCTGCCCTCTGCCTTGGGTGATATTGATCAGTTGATGCAAGTGATCATGAACCTTGTGAAAAACGCAGCCGAGGCCAACCCGCAGGGCGGAACCATTCGCCTGCGCACTTATTATGAACATTCGTTTCGGTTGCGCCGTTCGGACAGTGTGGGTCAGGCGCTGCCTCTGCAGGTCGAAGTTTGGGATGATGGACCGGGGTTGCCGGACGAAATTAAAAACGACATTTTTGACCCCTTTGTGTCAGGGCGTGAAAATGGAACGGGGCTGGGGCTGGCGTTGGCGTCAAAAATTATTTCCGATCACGGGGGATGGATTTCTGTGAATTCCGTCCCTGGGCGCACAGTGTTTAGAATGTCTTTGCCCATGGCAACGACCCAGAGAGGAGCGTAACAGATGGACGGTACTGTACTGATTGCAGATGATGATCGCACGATTCGAACGGTGTTGACGCAGGCGTTGACCCGGGCTGGGTGCAATGTGCATGCGACATCCAGTTTGACCACATTGATGCGGTGGGTTGCAGAAGGCAAAGGCGATACTGTGATCACCGACGTTATGATGCCCGATGGCAACGGGATCGAGATGTTACCCAAGATTGCTGAAGATCGCCCTGGATTGCCCGTTATTGTTATTTCAGCGCAAAACACGATCATGACGGCTATTCAGGCGAATGAAGCCAAGGCGTTTGATTATCTTCCAAAACCCTTTGATTTACCCGATTTGATGACACGTGTTGGTAAGGCACTGCAATCGCGTCGAACCCTTGGTCGTAGTGTTTCAGAGCCGGGCAGCGATGGCGCGGGGGATGGGGCATTGCCACTGGTGGGGACAACCCCAATCATGCAAGAGTTATATCGCACAATCGCGCGCATCATGAATTCAGATTTGCCCATTCTGATCAGTGGCGAAAGTGGCGCTGGGAAAAGTTTGATTGCTAAATTGCTGCATAATTTTTCTGATCGTCGCAATCTGCCTTTTGTTTCGGTTGGGGCGGATGATTTAACGGATCTTGATGGACCAGCAAAGGTGTTGGCCCGCGCAAAAGGGGGTACGATCGTTTTCGAAGAAATCGGTGATTTCCCCTCAACTGTTCAAGCCCGCATTGTTACGATGATTGATAATTCGGGGGCGCATGCACCACGGTTTATCGGCACACTGCAAGGGGATGTTGCCCCAGCAATGAGTGATGGTCTGGTACGCGATGATTTATATTATCGGATTGCAGGGGCCACAATCGACGTTCCGCCATTACGCGAACGGGTCGAAGACATTGTTTTGTTGGCGGATCATTT
>CAXABH010000270.1:0-3415 GCA_963966925.1 uncultured Rhodobacterales bacterium | reverse complement strand
CGTGTCCGCGCATATGTTGTACGAAAATTCAAACCCCCTGCAGTTATATGAACCTGGCGGTCATTTGGATGTGACATGCGCCACATATACCGCATTGGACGACAGGCGCGTGCGCGTTACCGGCAGCACGTGGATTCCCAGTGAGACGTATACCGTCAAACTGGAGGGTGCGCGATGTGGTGGATACCAATGTGTTTCCCTCGCTCTGATCAGAGAGGCGCGATATGTGCAAAACATCCAAACCTGGACCAAAGCGGTTGAACAAAAATGCCGCGATAAAGCCCAAGAGCGCATTGCAGAGGATTTTACACTGGAATTACGCATCATTGGATTGAATGCAACACTGGGCGCACAAGATTTAAATGCATCACTGGGAACCGAGGTTGGCGTTCTGGGGATCATCACCGCATCTAACGAGGTGGTCGCCAAAGAGGTGGCAAAGATGCTAAACCCCTATCTGCTGCATCATCCACTCAGCCAAGATGAAGAGATGCCCACATTCGCCTTTCCCTTTTCACCAAATGAAATGAACCGGGGTGAAATATATGAGTTTTGTCTAAACCATGTGATGGAATTGGATGATCCAATGCAGGCGTTTTCCCTGACGATTGAACAGGTAGGTCCATGATAAAACTGGCCGATATTACACAAAAAATACGGTCCAAAAATGCAGGGCCATTTTGGATCACAATCGATATATTCTGCGCAGATGATGCTGAATACACACGCGCTGTTGTGGCTGCGAACAGTGATCGCATAGCGCATGCATTGGGCATTTCAGTGTCCGATTTAAAACGATACGATTTGCCCGATTTGCGTGTGATCAAGTTCAGCTTTGCACGCCCCATTGTTCAAGGCACACGATTTGATCGTGACATGCATGGGGCGTCATTTGCGAATTTGATATGCGAATTGGACGTTGACCGATGAATGTCCCAAAACCAGTGCGACGATTGATTAACAGGTGTAACATCACTGCAGCTATAATAATGAATGGAATATGAGACAGTGTTTCATCAGAACTGCGCTCACCTGCGACATGCAACATCTAAATAATTGCGTGCTTTCGTTTCAAAACAGTTTTTAAGCCACCCTGGCATTAAAAACTGCTTAAAAAACGCCTTGTTTCGTCTTTGGCATTTGGACCAAAAATCCAATCTGGTGCGCCCTCTTCCATCACTTGTCCATCTTTTAAAAAACAAATTTTGTCGGCCGCTTTTTTTGCAAAATTCATCTCGTGTGTTGCCATCAATATTGTCATTCCCTCTTCTTTAAGTTTGAAAAGCACATCCAGCACTTCACCCACTAATTGCGGATCCAAGGCAGAGGTAATTTCATCCAAAAGCATCACATCAGGCTTCATCGCCAGAGCCCGCACAATGGCAACGCGCTGTTGTTGCCCACCCGAGAGTTGATCTGGGTATTTGTGCATTTGATCTTCTAAACCAAACCGCTCAAATAATTGCGTGACCTCCTCCCAAAGCTCATTGCGGGTTTTTTTATAAACACGTCTTGGTGCCAGCATTACGTTTGAAACTGCATCCATATGGGGAAACAAATTATAACTTTGGAACACAATTCCCACTTTGGCACGTATGGGCTGTGGATCTAAACCGGGCACGGCGATATCTTGACCATCCAATAAAATTTCACCGTCATCGATTGGTTCAAGAAGGTTAATGCATCGCAGTAACGTTGATTTTCCTGCCCCAGACGCACCAATAAGACAAATCAATTCACCTGACTTAGCACGAATATTGATGCCATCGCATATGGTATGATCCCCAAAGGACTTTACGATATTGTTGAGTTGAAGTTTGTACATTACTGACGCTCTCTGTTTTGGCGCGCCATAAGATGATCGGCATAGCGGGTGGCCGGTACTGTAATCGCCAAAAAGATAACAGCCGCCCCTACATAGGGTGTAAAATTCGCAAGCAGTGATTTGAACACGCCTGCTTGTCTGAATATTTCAACTGGGCCAATAAAGCTTAAAAGTGACACATCTTTTTGCAGCGCAATTAGCATATTCATCTGGCTTGGCATTACGTTGCGAACAGCCTGAGGAAGTATGACATCACGCAATGCTTGTTGTTCGCTCAAACCCAGAGATAACGCCGCAGCGCGCTGGCTTTTGTGTACACTTTCAATCCCAGAGCGGAAAATTTCGGCCACATAGGCAGAGTAGGTTAAAACCAAAGCGACAGTCCCCCAAATATATGGAGAATTCCAAGGGCGCGGCAGTCCCAGTCCAGGTATTCCAAAACCAATCAGGTAAACAGTCAGAATAACCGGCACACCACGAAAGACGTCTGTGAAAATTGCACTAAAGATTTTGAGGGGAAATAATGCAGGTGACTGCACACTGCGCGCCAGCGCGACAAGAAGCCCAAGAACGGCAATTGCGGGCGCTGACCACGCAAATATCATGACATTTACTTTGAAGGCATCCAGTAACTTTGGAAACGACTTATAGAAAACAGCCGAATTGAAAAAGCTTTTTTGAACTTTTTCCCAACCGGGCGTCATTGGAACCAACACAATTAATGCAAGCACCACGAAAATGGTGCTTGCGGCGGCAACGATGATCGAGCGGCGCTTTTGCGCGGCATCGTATTGTGCGCGACGAGACTTCGCCATAATTAGGCTTTCTATTATTTGATAAGAGGAACGCCTGTCGTGTCCAGCAGCCAAGTTGCTTCGATGGTGGCCAGCGTACCGTTATTTTTCAGTTCAGCCAAAGCGTTGTCTACGCATTCTTTTAGCGGAGTGCCATCTTGCATAAGCATTCCAAAATTATCTGGATCATCACTTGCATCTGCTGGGAATTGACCAATCACTTTTGAACCTTCGATAATCACAGCACTTAGAAATAAAGCTGTCGGAAGATCAAACAAAGCAGCATCAATTTGATTTGCACTCATTGCGGCATTCACGTCTGCGTTGTCACCGTATAGCAGTAATTCTTGATCAGGCTGAATAACATTTTGCAATTTCGCAACCGCAGTGGTTGAACCAACTGCACCCCACTTCAATCCCTTCAGATCCGCCATAGTTGGTTGCGTCGAAGCGGCCCCTGGTGCGACCAATACCGCCATTGGCGCGGTGTAGTAAGGATCAGAGAAATCCACAACTTCATCCCGTTCAGCCGTGATGGAATACTGCTGCATGTTCATATCAAAGTTTTTCGGTCCAGGCTGAATAGCTTCGTCGAATGAGGAGCGCACCCAAACAACATCATCGTTTTCAAAACCCATCGCGTTCGCAACAGTTTTTGTAACCTCTGCGTTAAAACCTTGTACGTTTTTAGGATTATCGTCTATGACGCACTTATAATATGTTGGGTTTCCAGTTGTGAGCGGTTGTTTGCGGTCATTAAGTGTCTTACGTGGGGCACAGTAATCATCAGGGAAGG
>CAXABH010000269.1:0-3422 GCA_963966925.1 uncultured Rhodobacterales bacterium | reverse complement strand
TACCGCCTCAGATGCAGATTTTCGTGATCCAAAACCTGCGCGATCGCAGGCTGTTTCAGCATGGTTTAACACGCGCGAAAAATCACCTACGTCATAGGTTTCGCCTGTCGTGGTTTTGTATGGAAATTTATCCACGGGGATAAAGTTTTTGTGGTGTAATTCCCACACATCCACACCCAATTCCCGCGCGGCACGATCCATCAGGCGTTCAAGGACATAAATCGCCTCAGGGCGGCCCGCACCACGATAGGCGTCAACTTGTGTGGTGTTGGTGTAGTATCCTTTGACACTTAAATACGTTGTTTGGACATCATAAGTGCCCATCAAAACACGAGAAAACAGTTGTGTTTGAATGGGTTGTGCATATTGCGAGTTATAGGCCCCCAGGTTGCAATCCGTATGTACGCGATAGGCCTGAATGCGGTGATCTGCGTCAAATGCAAATTCAGCCCAGGATACCAAATCGCGTCCGGCATTGTCGGTTAGCATCGCCTCTGTACGATCTGACATCCAGCGCACCGGACGCCCCAATGTCATTGCAGCATGTGCCAGAACATAGGCCTCGGGGTAGGCCATGGCCTTCATCCCAAATCCACCGCCTGTATCGGGGTTTGTGACGCGAATGTTATCCTTGGGCATGTTCAACATCTGGCTCAGACGGTTCCAATGGGCCCAAACACCTTGGGCATTCAGCGCGACATGTAAACGTTCACCATCAAATTCCGCATAACACCCCCGCGGTTCGATGGAATTCACGATTACGCGGTTATCCCCCACCTCTAATTTCACCACATGGGCTGCTTTATCAAACTCGGCTTGGGTTTTGTCCGCATCCCCCATTTCCCAGTCAAAGGCCAAATTGCCGGGTGCCTCGGCATGAAGATCCGTGTCGCCAGGGGCCAATACCAATTGCACAGGCAGTTCGTCATAATCAAATTCAATCAATTCGGCCGCATCACGGGCCTGTTGCATCGTCTCGGCAATGATCATTGCAACGGGTTCACCAACGTGACGCACCCGATCTGTTGCCAACAAGGGGCGCGGTGGTTTGGCCCCATCACTGCCATCACGGTTTTTTACAACCGTACCTTCCAAATCCATCGAGATTCCAGCAGCAATCAAATCAGCCGCCGTAATAACAGCTGTGACACCGTCACTATCACGCGCATCACTGACATCCAAATTTGTAATAATGCCGTGCGCGATGGGCGAGCGGAAAACAAACGCATGAAGTGCATCTGCAGGTGCGATATCATCGATGTATTTCCCAAAGCCTGTCAAAAACCGTTGATCTTCAACGCGTGTAACAGATTGGCTTTTCCCGAACTTATCCATGTGGCTTCTATCCTGTTGCTCAGTCGCTCATTTGTGCGGACACTACTCTTAGAATTAGGGCTATCCAACCCTTTTCCACCATTTATTTAACAGGCTTGGACATTCGTAACGGAACGTGCATGAATTCTTGGCAATCCTGCTTTCCCTTTTGCGAAAATCGGGTTAGACGAAGGGCTGCGGAATAACACGATGAATGAGCATTTTCATGGCACTGGAAAAAACTTTCGACACCAACACAGCAGAAGCGCGCATTTATGCGGCGTGGGAACAGGCAGAATGTTTCAAAGCGGGCGCAAATGCCACACGCGCGGAAACATTTACCATCATGATCCCACCCCCCAACGTGACTGGCGTGTTGCACATGGGCCATGCATTCAACAATACCCTACAAGATATTCTGATCCGCTGGAAACGCATGCAGGGGGTCGATACCCTGTGGCAACCTGGAACAGATCACGCAGGGATCGCCACGCAGATGGTTGTCGAACGTGAAATGGCCAAAGCGGGCGCAAATACAACACGCGCCGAAATGGGACGCCAGGCGTTTCTGGCCAAAGTTTGGGAATGGAAAAAACAATCCGGTGGCACCATCATCAATCAGTTGAAACGCCTTGGCGCCAGCTGTGATTGGGACCGCACTGCCTTTACCATGTCAGGTGCCCCAAATGCCCCCGCGGATGAGGATGGCAATTTCCATGATGCCGTTATCAAAGTCTTTGTTGAAATGTATAACAAAGGATTGATTTACCGCGGCAAACGATTGGTCAACTGGGACCCACATTTTGAAACGGCTATTTCGGATCTTGAGGTCGAAAATATCGAAGTTGCGGGCCACATGTGGCATTTCAAATACCCACTGGCAGACGGTCAAACCTATACCTACGTCGAAAAGGATGAAGATGGGAACATCACGCTAAGTGAGGAACGCGACTATATCTCAATCGCGACGACGCGTCCTGAAACTATGTTGGGGGATGGGGCCGTTGCCGTGCATCCCAGCGACGAACGCTATGCGCCGATTGTGGGAAAACTGTGTGAAATTCCCGTTGGCCCCAAAGAACATCGCCGTTTAATCCCCATCATCACCGATGAATACCCCGATCCCGATTTTGGATCAGGTGCGGTGAAAATCACCGGTGCACATGATTTCAACGACTATCAGGTCGCCAAGCGTGGCAAAATCCCGATGTACAACCTAATGGATACACGCGCCGCCATGCGCGCCGATGGCCGCCCCTATGCACAAGAGGCCGCCGAAGCGCAGCGCATTGCAAATGGTGAAATCGAATGGGACGAAAACAAAGTCGCGGCCATGAACCTAGTTCCCGATGAATATCGTGGATTGGATCGATTAGAGGCGCGTACGCGCGTCGTCACCGCCATCACGGCCGAGGGCAATGCCGTCATGATCCCCAACCCCAAAGCAGGCGAAGAAGACGAACCAGACCTGATCCCACACGTGGAAAACAAACCCATCATGCAACCCTTTGGCGATCGTTCCAAAGTGGTCATTGAACCCATGCTGACAGATCAATGGTTTGTAGATACCGCGAAAATCGTTGGCCCCGCATTGGATGCAGTGCGCGATGGAACCGTAAAAATCATTCCAGAGTCGGGCGAAAAGACATATTATCATTGGTTGGAAAACATCGAACCTTGGTGTATTTCTCGCCAACTGTGGTGGGGCCATCAGGTGCCAGTTTGGTTTGATGAAGAAGGCAACCAATATTGCGCCGCGACCGAGGCCGAGGCGCAGGAACAGGCACAGGCACAAGCGCCCGGCAAAACTCTGATCCGTGATCCCGATGTTTTGGACACATGGTTCAGCTCTGGCCTCTGGCCAATCGGTACGTTGGGCTGGCCCGAACAAAATGCAGCATTGGATAAATATTTCCCGACTTCAACCCTGATCACAGGGCAGGACATTTTGTTTTTCTGGGTTGCGCGCATGATGATGATGCAACTGGCAGTGGTGGATCAAATTCCGTTTGATACGGTTTATCTGCACGGGCTGGTGCGCGATGCCAAGGGCAAGAAAATGTCCAAATCCACAGGCAACGTGATTGACCCATTGGACATCATCGACG
>CAXABH010000268.1:0-3425 GCA_963966925.1 uncultured Rhodobacterales bacterium | reverse complement strand
AGTGCTTCCATACATGAGGTAAAGCACGCCTAAGGCCCCAACGACGAAAACCCCCGGTAAAATAAAAAGAAGTCCTGCGATAATCCCACCCAATACACCATGTGTTCGCCATCCCAAATATGTCGCTAATTGCATTGCCTCTGGCCCAGGAAGCAGCATGCAAAATGAAAGTGCACTGTTAAATGATTTCTCATCCAGCCACTTTCGGCGCTCTACAACCTCATTAAACATCAGCAAAATCTGAGCCGCCGGGCCACCAAAGGATAAGGCCCCAATTTTCGACCAGATTGTGATTAAATCTTTGTAAGAAGGTGCGTTCATTGTCTTGATCTAGCGTTATGGGCATGCTCTGTGCAAAGCGTTTATCACACATTGCATACTGCAAAAATTGTTTATGTAGGTATCGAAATAGTTGTTGATCCTGGGCGGTGTTCAAACAAAACATATTTTTGAATGCGCATTGATCCATAAAAATGGTGTTTCATCACCTTACAGGACAATTCAACTGGGCGGTCCCAGCAATGAAAGTGAAATATTGAAGGCCACATTCGATCTGCAACCTAGAATCACTACGTAGCTATTACGCAGTTTGAAAGATGGAAAGGGATAGAAATTGTGTCACGTTAAATGGTGCTTATTGCTGTTTTGGGACGTGTTTTTACACTTATTAATAGGCCTAAGCGCATGCCGCTACTACTTAGGAATTTTATCGAAACTTTTCGTTGTGAACGCGGTATAAAATCTGCTATCCACACGCAAAATATGGGGTATGAACATGAGTGAACGGGATATCGAGCCGTCGCATTTGGAAACACTTGATCGTGATCTAGGGCGGGTGTCTTCTTTAGAGTTGGCAACTGGTTATGTTGCCAAGCCATTGGTTGCGCCTGCTTTGGCGCTTATTTTCATAATACTTGTTGGTATAATCGCCGCCACAACTATGAGTGCATTGAATAATGCAGTTGTGATTGTAATCGCGGCGGTCTTGGGTGCTTACATGGCACTTAACATCGGTGCAAATGATGTTGCAAACAATATGGGACCAGCTGTTGGTGCAAATGCATTAACCATGGCTGGTGCAATCGCAATCGCCGCGGTTTTTGAAAGCGCGGGGGCAATCATCGCAGGCGGTGATGTGGTTTCGACGATTGCGAAAGGCATTATTGCACCAACGACAATGCAATCTGCGGATGTCTTTATCTGGGCTATGATGGCCGCGCTTTTGTCTGCGGCTTTATGGGTCAATCTGGCAACTTGGGTTGGCGCACCGGTATCCACCACGCACTCAGTTGTTGGTGGCGTGATGGGCGCAGGTATTGCGGCTGCTGGTTTCAGTGCTGTTAATTGGACAACGATGAGCAAAATTGCGGCCAGTTGGGTAATCTCGCCTGTGCTTGGTGGTGTTATTGCCGCGCTCTTTCTCTGGTTTATTAAGTCACGCATCATCTACCAAAGTGATAAAATCAGCGCTGCTCGCAAATGGGTGCCTGTTCTGGTTGGTATTATGGCTGGGGCATTCGCCAGTTACTTAGCGCTCAAAGGCCTGAAAAAGATCATCAAAATTGATCTGCAGACTGCGATCGCAATCGGTGTGATGTGTGGTGTTCTAACTTGGGCGATTACTAAACCGATCATTGCAAAGCAGTCAGTAGGGCTTGAAAATCGTAATAAGTCACTCAAAAAATTGTTCAATATCCCGCTGATTGTATCTGCTGCTTTATTGAGTTTTGCGCATGGTGCAAACGATGTTGCGAATGCAGTTGGTCCGTTGGCTGCAATCGTGCAGGCGTCGTCATCAGGCGACTATACCACCGCGATTTCCATCCCTTTGTGGGTAATGATCATTGGGGCTGCAGGTATTTCGTTTGGATTGTTTTTATTTGGCCCCAAACTCATCCACGTCGTCGGGAACCAGATTACCAAACTTAACCAAATGCGCGCTTATTGTGTGGCGCTTTCTGCTGCGATCACTGTGATCGTTGCAAGTTGGCTGGGGTTACCAGTGAGTTCGACGCATATCGCTGTAGGGGCGGTATTCGGGGTTGGATTTTTCCGTGAATGGGACACAGCCAAGAGAATGCGCACTGCCAACCTTGGCACGACTGAAATGCCAGTCATAGCAAAAGAAGAGCGTAAACGCAGAAAATTAGTGCGCAGGTCACATTTTATGTCGATTATCGCAGCTTGGATTATCACCGTACCCTGTGCGGCAATCATTTCGGGTGTAATTTTTACTGTTATATCTTTGGCTGCTGGTTAAGAACGATTTAACCGCTATGATTTTAGTAATCAACGCTTGGAGCAGTCCGAGCGTTGATGCGTGATGCGCATCGCATTAAAAAATCGGTCCTGAGAAAATTCTAGAACATTCCCTCAGCAGGATTAAGCCGAGAATGGCAAAAATTACGAAGCTTAATTTACTGTTCATCATGATTTGCCAGCGCGGTTTGATTTAATCTCAATTCGCGTAAACGGGCAATTTTCTTTGCTTTCTCAGTTTCTTCTTCTGCAAGGATTTGTTTATATATCAGCTCTGTTTTTTCATAGCTATTCAGCTTCTTATCCAAGATTGGCTCCTAATTTGTTCACTTGTGCGACAAACAATTGGCAAGAACAAAAAAGCGATGACAAATGAATACAACAGTAAGTGTTGGCTACTTTGGCAACACTACACTTTTATAAGCTATTGAATACCCCACAAATGAAAGTATTTCCCGATCCCAATCTTTGCTGGACTTATTACATGCCTGCGCGCATCTTCGTTTGACCCGTACTTTGTGTGAAATGTAGCATGTCAGAAAAGAGCATTTGGTTTTTTACGAATTTGACGAGATCTTTGAATACAACTTCCGCAAGCTTTGAGGTTTTATATCAATATTGCCCTCACGCATCGCAGCTGTAAGTAACTGCTCAAATGTAGAGGGTATGCTGCCTTCATTTATTGGCCCCATGCCCAGCTCAGGGCGGATATGCGTAATTTCTTGATAGATTGCGGATACCGCATGAACGATCTCGGTTGCTTTCACACCATTGGAAAGACCGCGCTTAGATTTTAGCCATGTTCGCGCGGATTTAACCGCACGTAAAAGTATGCTTTGGTTTTTGACAATTTTTAGGTCGAGGTTTTCGTATACTGTATTGCTTCGCAAGAAATGTCGGATTTCAAAATTTACAAGAATTCTTGATTGTGGTGAAATCGTTTCCCATAGCACATCAAGACTAGATGCGTCATTCGTGTTCTTGAGAGCAAATTCAAGCCTCGCCAATTCAGAGCTTACAAGATTTTTTTCAATCACAAGAGAGTGGCGATCAAATTGTTCTGTTTTTTCGGCTAATGTGATTGCATGTCGAATTTTGGCACCCCAAAATTGATCTGAAGAGCACACGTCTGAACTCCAGTCACGTATTGGCATCTCGTATGCCGT
>CAXABH010000267.1:0-3429 GCA_963966925.1 uncultured Rhodobacterales bacterium | reverse complement strand
TTTGCCCAGGCAAGGGCGGCTTCAACCGTTGGGGTTTCTGCGACGTCTGGCAGACGGTGTGCATAACGTGTCAGGCATTCATCGCGCAATCCATCAACAAAATTCTGCACGTTATTTGCGACATGCCACGGACTAACACCGCGCACAGATGGCATATAAGCAGCCGCAACGATATTTTTGGGCGCTGCCGCCAACAGATGGGTCAAATCAAAATCTTCGTCATGTAACAACACACCAGAGCGTTTTGTTGGGTCAATCGCCGTCGGCAAGGTCAGGGGCATCGGTTTTGGATGGTCTGGCTGCCCAAGCGGACGGGCGTGCGATGCAAGCCCCATGGGACGAAACCGTCCTTCTGTGAATTTTTCGATATTATCCGCCCGTGCAAGATAGGTTTTTCCAGCTGTATGCAATCCACAAACCCATCGCCAGCTTAGCGTGTTTGATGCAGGGTCACCGTCCAAGAGATGGCGCATGAAAAAATCAGCACCAAGTTCCCATGGCAATTCAAGCGTATGCACCCAGATCGAGGCAAACCACATACGCGAATGGTTATGCAAATACCCCGTTTCTACCAATTCTTTGGCCCAGTGATCAAAACAGTCTATCCCCGTTGTGCCATAACAGGCGGCCTCCCACTGTTTGCGCAGTCCGCCTTGGGACATGACATCGTGTTTCGACTGCGTGAGCGCACCTTGATAGTTCGCCCAAACAGATGGGCGCAGTTCCAGCCATCCCTTCCAATAGGTGCGCCAAAAGACCTCTTGGATGAATTTTTCCGCAGATTGCACGCTGTGCGCGCCAAGAACCGTCTTTAGCACCTCAACTTCGCTGATTGCGCGACGACGTATGTATGGGGATAATTGAGATACGGATTTATGTGCATCCGCACCGCGATCATAATTGCGGCCCTGCGCATATTTGATACCAGCAGCTGGAATGAAAATTTTTAATCGACGTAAACCGTCATCTCGGGATGGGGTAAATTGCATTGTGAATCCTAGGTTTGGCTTGGATCAGCTAGACCTAGAATGTGGTGTTTCAAGTGCGTTATTCTGCCCAGCCTTTTCGCATTTCCCGCGGGGCGAATCCATATTTCGCTTTAAATTGGCGCGCAAGGTGCGAGGTTGAGTTAAAGCCAGTTGCCGACGTGATTTGTGTAATGCTCATGTCGGTTTCGCTTAGCAGTGCGTGCGCGCGCTCTAATTTTAGGGTGTAATAAAACTGGGTGGGGGATTGTGCTGTATATTTCTTGAACAATCGTTCCAATTGACGGCGCGAAATGTCGAGGACCGCACATAGTTCCAATAACGGCATCGGGTCTTCTACGGTTTGCTGCATTAATTGTATTGCGTGCAGCAGTTTTGGGTTGCGCGTCCCCACCATGACCGAAAGTGATGATCGTTGTGGCGCCTGTCTGTCGTTTGAACGTTTGTGGATGCACATATCCGCAACGACCAGCGCCAATTCGCTGCCGTGGTCCTGTTCAATCAGGGCCAGCATCATGTCGGTTGCGGCATTGCCACCGCTACACGTGATCAGGCGGCCATCATTCTCATATAGATTTTCTGTAGGAACCAAATCAGGGAAGGTTTCCACGAAGGCGGGCTGGTTTTCCCAATGCAAGGTGAATCGTCGATTACGGATAACACCCGCCTGCGCCAGCGCAAAGGCACCAGTACAAATGCCACCCAATTGGGTACCTTGCCGATCCTGCTTTCTTATCCATCCCAGCACGTCTTTACTGGCGGCATGAACTGGGTCGATCCCCGAGCAGACAAAGACAGAGGCATCTTTCGAAATGTGCCCCATCGTCCCATCCGACTGGATCGTAACACCGTTAGAACAGGTTGCCCCCTCTCCATCAGGAGTGATCGCGTGCCAGGTATATAGTTGTTCTTGGGCCAATTGATTGGCGATGCGTAGCGGTTCGATCGCGGAAGAAAATGCCAACATCGTTAATTTTGGTAATAACAAGAAATAAAACTCACGTGCAGGCCCACCTGACGAGATACGGAGCGATGCAGCACCCTTGGGAATGTAGCGATCTGATGGCACAGTGTTTAATCCTTTATCCTATCATAAATTGCAAAATGTTATTTTGGAAACATTTCATGTCCCTTTTTCAACATAAGACAAAGTTTTTTCGTAACGATCCTAGGTTGTTAAGGAGAAATTATCATTTTTTCAAAAATCTATGCCTGCCCCCCCATTGCAGCCGCCGAGAGGGAGAACTAGTCTAATTAAAAAGTGAAACACAGATTTTCGGATAGGAAAGCTTAGAATGAAAGATCCCGTAGACTTTTACATGAATTCGCTGGTCCCGATGGTTGTTGAACAAACCAGTCGTGGGGAACGTGCGTATGACATCTTTTCTCGTCTTCTTAAGGAGCGTATTATCTTTCTGAACGGTCCTGTTCATGATGGCATGTCAAGCCTGATCGTTGCGCAGTTGCTGCACCTAGAGGCGGAGAATCCCTCGAAAGAGATTTCGATGTACATCAACAGTCCAGGTGGCGTTGTGACATCTGGTTTGTCGATCTATGACACAATGCAATACATTCGCCCAAAGGTGTCCACACTTGTGATCGGTCAAGCGGCGTCAATGGGATCATTATTGTTAACTGCAGGCGAAGCCGGCATGCGCTTTTCTCTGCCAAATAGTCGTATCATGGTGCACCAGCCATCAGGTGGGTATCAGGGGCAAGCGACTGATATCATGATCCATGCAGAAGAAACGCTGAAATTGAAGCGCCGTTTAAACGAAATTTACGTTCAACACACGGGCCAAGATTTGGAAACAGTCGAGGCGGCCTTAGAGCGTGATAACTTCATGACAGCAGAAGATGCCAAAAACTGGGGTCTAATTGATGAAATCGTTGATAAGCGCGCAGAGCCTAGCGACGAGTAACAAGAGCGCGCATTCCCAAACTGAAAAGGGGGTGCGCATTTTTGCCATTGTAGCTGGGTCAGCTCTGTCCTAAGCTGCGATGTAAATTAAAAGCAAAGTGTGACGTTCAACATAGAACGAACGTAAAGGACAAGGTATGGCGACCAATTCAGGCGAAAGCAAAAACACACTATACTGTAGCTTTTGTGGCAAAAGCCAGCATGAGGTGCGAAAGCTGATCGCTGGGCCAACAGTCTTTATCTGTGATGAATGTGTTGAACTGTGCATGGATATCATCCGTGAAGAAAATAAAACCACGGGCATGAAATCTAGCGAAGGCGTTCCGACGCCACGCGAAATTTGCGATGTTTTGGATGATTATGTGATCGGTCAAGCCACTGCAAAGCGCGTTTTGTCGGTTGCGGTGCATAACCATTATAAACGCCTAAATCATGTGGATAAGGGCGGTGATATCGAGCTGTCCAAATCAAATATTTTGCTGATCGGCCCGACTGGGTGCGGTAAAACCCTATTGGCCCAGA
>CAXABH010000266.1:0-3429 GCA_963966925.1 uncultured Rhodobacterales bacterium | reverse complement strand
GTTGCGCCCCCCGATTTCGACAGAACGCTCGGGATTGCGCGCATGTTGCGTGAATGTTTTAGGCGCTGTTGAACATAATTTACGCGCCAAACCACGTGGGATGTGAACACGTTCACCAACAACATTGGCACCCGCCTCTTTCCAACGTTCCAATGCGGCTGGATTGTTCACAAAATTAACACCAACCTCTTCCAAAATCGTTTCAGCGTTCGCTTCGATGATGTCCAACGCTTCATCATTCAGGATTTCAAAATTTGGGATATTGCGTTCGATGTACTTTGCGGTTTCGATTTTCACAGATGTCCGCTCTGCACGACGCGCCGCACCACCGCCACCACGACCCCGACGTGCTGTTCTTGCCTCACTCATTTCAAATCCCTTCTTCAAAGGTAAATACAATTCGTTGGGCATCATTTAGCGCGGCTAGAAAAATCGACAGGGGTGTTTTCCGTCCATCTAGGGGGGAAAGCGACATTAATATCAAAATAATTGTCGCACTTGTGCGTTTGGCAATGGGGAATGGACTTGCGAAATAGCCACACTCAATTTACAGGGTGATCATGGACAATACATCTTATGACCGCCTCCTCATCATCGACTTTGGAAGTCAAGTAACACAGCTGATTGCACGCCGCCTGCGCGAGCTAAGCGTTTACTGCGAAATCCACCCCTATCAAAACGTTACAGATACGTTTTTGGCCGAATTCGCACCAAAAGCGATCATTTTTTCTGGCGGTCCTGATAGCGTAACGCGCGAGGGCAGCCCCCGTGCACCAGAGGCCGCCTTTAACATGGGCGTACCTATACTGGGCATTTGTTATGGTCAGCAGGTTATGATGCACCAATTGGGTGGTCGCGTGGAAAGCGGACATGGAACCGCGGAATTTGGACGTGCCTATGTCACACCAAAAGGGTCATTGAACATTTTGGACGGCTGGTTTGGTGAAGGGGACGAACAGGTTTGGATGAGCCACGGCGATCACGTCAGCGAAATCGCACCGGGGTTCGAGGTTTATGGAACATCCCCCAATGCGCCCTATGCCATCACCGCAGATACATCACGCAACTTTTTTGCGGTGCAGTTTCACCCAGAAGTACATCACACACCAAACGGTGCGCGCCTATACGAAAACTTTATCAAATTGGCGGGATTTAGTGGCGACTGGACGATGGGTGCCTACCGCGAACAGGCAATCGCCGCCATCCGTGAACAGGTGGGCGACAAACAAGTAATTTGCGGCCTTTCTGGTGGGGTTGACAGTTCAGTCGCGGCCGTTTTGATCCATGAGGCAATCGGTGATCAATTGACATGCGTGTTTGTTGATCATGGCCTATTGCGTCAGGGTGAAGCAGAAGAAGTCGTCACAATGTTCCGTGACAACTATAATATGGCGTTAATCCACGCAGATGAACAAGAACTATTCTTGTCCGAGCTTGAAGGCATGTCAGACCCAGAAACAAAACGCAAAACCATCGGACGGTTGTTTATTGATGTTTTTCAAAAGCATGCAAATAACATTGATGGCGCAGAATTTTTGGCCCAAGGCACGCTTTATCCCGATGTGATTGAATCTGTATCGTTCAGTGGCGGACCCTCAGTCACCATCAAATCCCACCATAACGTGGGTGGGTTGCCCGAAAAAATGGGTCTGAAATTGGTCGAACCCCTGCGTGAATTGTTCAAAGATGAAGTGCGCGCATTGGGCCGTGAACTAGGCCTGCCTGACAGCTTTATCGGCCGCCACCCCTTCCCCGGTCCTGGGCTGGCCATTCGGTGCCCCGGTGAAATCACACGCGCGAAATTGGACATCCTGCGTCAGGCGGATGCAGTTTACATTGATCAAATTCGCAAACACGGACTGTATGATGAAATTTGGCAGGCATTTGTCGCGATCCTACCTGTGCGTACAGTGGGCGTGATGGGGGATGGGCGCACGTATGACTACGCCTGTGCGCTGCGCGCCGTGACATCAGTGGACGGCATGACCGCGGATTATTATCCCTTTAGCCACGACTTCCTTGGCGAAACCGCAACCCGTATTATCAATGAGGTCAAAGGCATCAACCGCGTCACCTATGACATCACATCAAAACCTCCGGGCACCATTGAGTGGGAATAATCACCCAACCTTAAAGATTGGTTTCATTGCCTATCACCAATCAGTCAATGATTGCATAAATATCATTGGCTAAGTATGCACAGTGACCGTCGCATTTAATTTTTGCTGGGGCGTAAATGGGGGTGTGTTGTTGCCCGTCTGCGCCCAAAAATTTGCTCCACTTCAACTTTGTTTCAGCCGTACAGCAGCGGCAAAATTGTTGCACAAGTAACTCAGCCAACATCCGCTTTTCAATTCCCAGTTTTGTTCCATCAAATGACGCTTTATCTTTATTGCAGGTGAAGCTGTGTCAGACATAATCAAGGAACTAGAGGATGACAGATAAAAATGCACCAATTGTGCGCTATAGCGTGCTGGGTAAAACGTTTCATTGGGCGTTTGTCGCACTCTTTGCATACGGCATTTACAAACAAGTGGACGATATAAGCACGTTGACTGATGGGGCATTATTGCGCTTTGAAGTCATCTTTGCAGCACTCTTCCTGATCCTTTTGGGCGCGCGTTTTGTGTATATGACACGCACCCAATCCTCTGCTCTTCCAGAAAACTCAAACGCGCTACAAAAACTAGGATCAAAAATTGTCCATTATGGGATGTATATATCCATGGGAATGATCGCTGGCTCTGGGTTGATTATTGGCGCAGTTTACACACTGGTTGGTCCTGATGGCCTATTGATCAACATCGCACTGTTTATCCACGAAATATCTGTGACAGCCAGTTATTGGCTAATCGCACTGCATATCGCGGCGGCGCTGTATCATCGTTTATTACGTGACGGTGTTTGGAGCGCGATGGTCCCTGTTTGGCGTGAATAATCACCCACCAAACAAAACCAGATACATCGTTCGTCCCGGCAGAAGCGTAAATGCCCCAGTCAGCAATAGTGCAAAAACATATAGATTTTGCATCCAACGACGGTGCGCATTTATGCGACGCTCTCTGGCTGCACGGATGGCCAGGTAAACAGACAGAAGTGTCCAAATGCTTAGTAGGTGGATTACGCTGAATGGTCCAAGCATTCGGAGTTCGTGAATAAAAAATGAACTAAGAGCAACGCCTACCATCAGTGTCACCCAAATATATCCCATCACTCGGTGAATATTTCCACCCTTACGCATCACCAATTGCGCACCACCCACAAATATCGCGGCAAAGGCCGCCAAAGCGTGATGTGGAATTGGCCAAGCCTGCTGAAGCAGTATTTCCATACTCGTTGTTCTTTCTTCTTTACCTAGGCAATACGCCGCGCAACAAAACACGCATTTTTTGGCGGTGCAACACCAAGTATCGCGGATATTGCATTGTT
>CAXABH010000265.1:0-3463 GCA_963966925.1 uncultured Rhodobacterales bacterium | reverse complement strand
CGGCGATGGCAGAGTCGTGCTAAATGGCGTAAATGGAACGCCGCTCTTCCTGCTGGGCCGCCATGCGCCACCGCTCACTGCGTTGGCGCCCTATGCACCTGATCACGTTCTGATACACGATGGCGCGCGTGCAACAATCAGTGGTGCAGTGATATCTGATGTCATTGCCGCCCTTGCCACCCATGACGCGGCGGCCCCTGCTCTTCCAGTCACCGATGCCTTATGGACAGGTGCACAGGGTGTCGTGACAGGCACGCGGGATCGCACAGGATTATATCGGGCACAAACACCACAAGGATTTGCATTTGCTAAAATCCTAAACGCCCACCAAATCAATACGCAACCCGCTGCAGATGACGTTGAAATAGCGCGTCGCGCAGGGATAGATGTGGCCATTACGCAAGGCTGCGAAAGCAATCTAAAGGTGACCTATCCCGAAGATTTTGAGCGCGCAGAAGCCATACTGAGGAGTAGACAATAATGGATGTTCGTTTGGGAAATGGATATGACGTTCATGCTTTTGAAACTGGCGATCACGTCATTTTATGCGGCGTACGTATCCCCCACCATGCCGCGTTAAAGGGCCATTCAGACGCGGATGTGGGCATGCATGCGGTAACCGACGCCATTTATGGCGCACTGGCAGAGGGCGATATTGGTCGCCACTTCCCCCCAAGTGATCCACAATGGAAGGGAGCTGCCAGCGATATTTTCCTGCGCCATGCAGGTGAACTGGCACGAAAGTTGGGATATCACATATCGAACATTGACTGCACCTTAATTTGCGAACGCCCTAAAATTGGCCCACACGCAAAGGCCATGCAAACAACATTGGCAGCCATACTTAACATTGACGAAAACCGCGTTTCAGTTAAGGCGACAACAAGCGAACAATTGGGATTTACAGGTCGCGAAGAAGGCATCGCATCCATCGCAACGGCAGCATTGATAAAACCATGATAAAACTGATCACCACAGCTTTTGGCGTTGGATACCTGCGCCCTGCCCCTGGCACATGGGGTTCGTTGGCAGCATTACCTTTGGCTTGGGCCGTTCACGCGGCTTTTGGCCTAACTGGGTTTGTTGCGGCCTCTATAATTGTATTTTTCGTCGGTTGGTGGGCCACTGCGCAGCACACAAGCGGTGGCGATGATCACGATCCATCCGAAATTGTGGTGGATGAGGTGATTGGTCAGTGGATCGCATTAATGCCTGTGTTTATTGGTGCGGCGCACATGGAGGCGAACACTTTGGCACTTTGGCCCGGTTGGATCACCGCCTTTATCGGATTTCGCTTATTCGACATCACAAAAATTGGCCCTATCGGGTGGGCCGACCGCCGCGGCGATGCGTTGGGCGTTATGTTGGATGATGTGATTGCGGGTCTCTTTGCAGCCGTCTTGGTCATGATATTTGCCGCACTCTCCCACGGGGTTTTGATGTGAGCCGCGCCAAAGACATCGTTGAACGGGCAAGTGCCGCGGAAACTGTCATTGCGACAGCAGAAAGCTGTACAGGCGGCATGATATCGGCCGCGATCACGAATATTGCGGGCAGTTCACGCGTGCTGGACCGCGGGTTTGTTACATATTCAAACGCCGCAAAAATGGATATGTTGGGTGTTTGTGCCAAAACGTTGGACACCTATGGCGCAGTGTCTGAACATGTTGCCGCCGAAATGGCGATAGGTGCGTTAAAACACTCGAACGCGACATTATCCGTATCGGTGACTGGTATTGCGGGACCGGGTGGATCAGATTTCAAACCCGAGGGGCGCGTATGTTTTGGCATTGCAACCAAAGACGGCGTTGAAACCCAACAAATCGACTTTGGTCCATTGGGCCGCGCCGGCGTGCGCGAGGCAAGCGTTACACACGCCTTGGCGCTTTTGTTACAAAAACTCTCGGCCTGAACATCTGCCTAAATTTTAATATAGGCTCAGCTCATTGTGCCTATTTTTTAATCATATCAAAAATTCCGCACATTTATATCGCCTAAAAAACAGGCCGTGCTTTGCAAATCGCACAAATTGCGATTTCTGGGCGCAAATCTTTAGGAGGATAAAATGAACGGAGCTGATACAGCATGGATCATTGTCGCAACGGCATTGGTTCTGTTTATGACACTGCCTGGGCTTGCGCTATTTTACGGTGGTTTGGTGCGCGCACGCAACGTGCTAAGCGTTTTCATGCAGGTATACGCCATCGCCTGTTTAATGAGCATTCTGTGGCTGGTCGCGGGTTACACAATTGCATTTGGATCGGGCACATCCGGATACTGGGGCGGATTGGACAAAATGTTCCTGATGGGCGTGGATGCAGATGCGCTGTCAGGTACGCTGCCAGAGGTTCTGTTTTTTGCGTTTCAGATGACTTTCGCAATCATCACCCCCGCTTTGATCGTTGGCGCCTATGTTGAGCGCATCAACTTCGCATTCGTTTTGATCTTTTCAGGTCTGTGGATGCTGCTGTGTTATGCGCCAGTTGTTCATTGGATCTGGGGCGGCGGAATGATGGCTGATGGTGGTATATTTGGGGACGTCGGAACCAAAGACTTTGCCGGTGGTATCGTTGTTCACGAAACTGCAGGTTTGGCAGCCCTTCTTTTGGCAATGATGCTGGGCCCACGCAAAAATCGCACGACCCCCCCACACAATCCTGGATACGTTATGATTGGCGCCGCCATGTTATGGGTTGGTTGGTTCGGCTTTAACGGCGGATCACAATTGGCAGCCGACGGCGGTGCAGCAATGGCGTTGACAGTCACACATATTTCCGCGGCAACCGCATCGCTGACATGGGCGCTTTGGGAAAAAATCAAATACGGCAAAGCGTCATTGGTTGGTATTGTAACAGGGACGATTGCAGGTTTGGCATCCATCACACCTGCCTCTGGATTTGTTGGCCCAATCGAAGCATTGTTTATCGGCGCAATCGCGGGCATCCTATGTCAAGAGGCCGTGAACCTTGTGCGCAACACGTTGAAAATTGACGATACACTGGACGTGTTCGCAGTACACGGTGTTGGCGGTATATTCGGTACGCTCATGATTGCCGGCTTTGGCCACGGCGCGTGGGTTGCGCAAGTGGGCGCATTGATCGTTGTTGGTATCTTTACGCTGGTCGTATCCTACATTCTGATCAAAGTGACGCAAATTTTTGTTCCGTTGCGTGTTGATGCAGAAACCGAAACAAATGGCCTGGATCTATCAGCACACGGCGAACGCGCCTATGACATGAACAGCTGATATCACCGTTATCAAAAGCAAAACGCCCGCCAAATTGGTGGGCGTTTTTCGTATCAGCATGGATTGATATTATCTAATGCACAAGCCTACGATATCGTAACATAATGTAAGCATGCAAATAATCTGGAAAATGTCGCAGGATTTTACTTCGCGCGGAACTGCCTTTACGTCCTTCAGGACGATTTCGCGATCCAGAAGCTGCAATCTCGCTTGAAA
>CAXABH010000264.1:0-3464 GCA_963966925.1 uncultured Rhodobacterales bacterium | reverse complement strand
CCACGTGAACCTGCTGTGGCACGCCAAATCACCCCGCAGCAGTCCCTGTTAGACATGGCCGAAGTTCGTGGACAGGAACGGGCAAAACGCGCATTGGAAATTGCTGCCGCAGGGCGCCATCATGTGTTTATGGTGGGGCCACCCGGGTCAGGAAAATCCATGATGGCCGCGCGCATGGCCAGTATTCTGCCCCCCTTGAACGCGATGGAGGCGCTGGAAACATCTATGATTCAATCCGTTGCAGGATTGCTAGGATCGGACGGCATTCAATCCACGCGACCATTCCGTGAACCCCATCACACTGCATCAATGGCGGCAATTGTGGGCAGGGGAAAAGGCGCCAAACCAGGAGAAATTTCACTGGCGCACAACGGTATTTTATTTTTGGACGAACTTCCTGAATTTCCACGCCATGTTTTAGAAACCTTGCGTCAACCTTTGGAAACGGGCGAAGTTATGATTTCGCGCGCCAATGCACACGTCAAATATCCCTGCAAATTTTCTTTGATCGCGGCCGCTAACCCCTGCAAATGTGGCTTTATGACGGACCCTGACCAAGCCTTTGACCGTGCCCCGAATTGTGGTAATGATTATTTAGGTCGGATATCCGGCCCGCTGATGGATCGTTTTGATCTGCGCATTGAGGTACCTGCCGTGCGATTTCAGGATTTGACCTTGCCCGCCAGTGGCGAACGCAGCCACGTCATTGCAAACCGGGTGCTTGCCGCGCGCGCACTTCAAAATACCCGATATACAAACATGGAAATCGCAACCAACTCTGACCTAAAAGGTGATGCGATGGATCGCCTGATCCAGATGGATGATGTGGCGAAACACTATTTAGAATAAGCCGCGACAAAGTTAAATTTGACGGCACGCGGATTTCACCGCGTTATTCGTGTCGCGCGCACAATCGCAGATTTGGAACAATCAGAAAACGTTATGCGCCACCATATCGGCGAAGCGATCAGTTTCCGTAATGGGCCAACAGCGGCCTAGCCTGCGCGGCGCGCCTCAATCGCTTCCCAAATTTTTTCAGCCGCGTTGAAACCATCGAACCTCTCAAGCTCTTGGATGCCTGTGGGGGACGTTACATTGATTTCTGTCAGATAATCACCAATCACATCTATTCCCACGAAAATCTGGCCTTTTTCACGCAACAATGGGCCGATCGCCGCACAAATTTCACGATCACGCTCCGTTAAACCCACCTTCTCAGGGCGTCCACCCACATGCATATTGGATCGTGTTTCCCCCTTGGCAGGGATGCGATTGATCGCGCCAATCGGTTCACCATCAACTAAAATCACGCGTTTATCCCCGTTTGACACATCAGGCAAAAACTTTTGAACGATCAAAGGTTCGCGCGAAAATCCAGTAAAAACTTCATGCAATGAGGCAAGGTTTCTGTCATTTTGATCCAAACGGAAAACACCGGCACCCCCATTCCCATAAAGGGGTTTTAGGATGATATCACCATGCTTTTCTTTGAACGTTTTGATCGTTTCTAAATCGCGTGCGATTGTTGTGGGGGGCGTCAAATCAGGGAACCGCAATACCAATAGTTTTTCTGGGTAATTGCGCACCCAAAATGGATCATTCACAACCAAAGTGTCAGGATGAATCAGATCCAACAGATGCGTGGTCGTGATGTAATGCATGTCAAAGGGCGGATCTTGGCGCAGCCACACGACATCGAAATCTGCCAGGTCAACTTCTGTCATCTCAGACAAATCGGCATGCTGGCCTTGGACGCGCTGAAGCGTAAAATACTGACCGCGTGCTGTTACTTTTCCGTCTTGGAATGCCAAATGATCAGGCGTGTAAAAAAACAACTCATGACCTCTCGCTTGCGCCTCTTCGGCGATGCGAAATGTGCTATCAGCGTTGATGTTCACGGATTGGATAGGGTCCATCTGAAATGCAATTTTCATCAATTCCTGCCTTCGCTTGCGTTTTGCTATAGATGGCCTGTCCAAAGTGATTTGACAATCACCCAGCCATCAAAAACCAGAAAGCGCGTGTGGAATAATCTGAATTTCACCTTGTCCATCCACTAAAGCTGCATCCAAACGCATTTCGATGCCCTGCCCCTCGAAATTTTGGGCCACAAATATTTCGGCACACTGCGTGATCCTTGCAATCTGCTGCAGGCTGATCCGTGACGCGGCAATATCGTGCGTGCGTGCGCGCTTTACCTCAACAAACAACAGGGTGTCATCGCGGCACATAACCAAATCTATTTCACCGGCTGCGCTTTTGAACCGATGTTGCAGGACGCGCCAGCCATCACGTTCATAATGCAACGCGACTTGATATTCCGCAGCCTGTCCAGAATGGTAACAAATTTTACCTGTCGTCGCTTTTGTCAATGGCCAAGGCTCTTTGATAAATCTTACGCTTTGGCTGCCCTGTTGCCGCCGACACCATATCAGCGGCATCTTTTACAGACATTTTGTCCAACGCATTTCTGATCTGATCATCTATGTCATCTTGGTTAACAGGTGATGAACGGGCACGATCTATTAACAAGACGATCTCGCCTTTTGGTGGTTGGGCCGCAACGCTATCGCGTAAATCATTCAGCGTTCCGCGACGCACTTCCTCAAACTTTTTGGTAAGTTCCCGCGCGATTGCCGCGTTACGCGCACCACCCAATGTTGCAATTGCGTCATTCAATGTTGCGGCGATGCGTTTGGGCGATTCATAAAATACCAAAGTTGCTGGAATTTCGGCCAATTCTGCAAACTTTGAACACCGTTGCGATTTCGTATTGGGCAAAAACCCTTCGAACAAAATTCGATCACTGGGCAAGCCTGACAGGGTCAGCGCGGTGATAAAAGCCACTGGACCTGGGGCCGAAGTCACCAAATACCCAGTCTCAGCAACTTGTTTGGCCAGATGGTAACCCGGATCTGCGATCATCGGTGTGCCCGCCTCTGAGCCATAAGCAACCGATTTTCCCTCTGCCATATATTGCATCAGTTTCGGGCGCACCTTATCGCCATTGTGGTCATGATAGGCCAACATAGGACGGCCATTCAGCGGAATGCCATGGATATCCATCAATTTGCGCATGCTGCGCGTATCCTCAGCAGCGATGACATCGGCTGATGCTAATATATCCAGAGCGCGCAACGTGATATCACGCGCGGTGCCTATGGGTGTTGCAACAAAATATAAACCTGCAGCTAATTTCGATATTTTATGATTCACATCTAGACCCATATATTCGTGCGCATTATCGTCCTACCGAGTAATTAGATTAATCGGGTGCGGGAGATTAAGGTATGATGATGCCTATGACGTTAATTGGCAAGAAAGTCCAAAGCTTTGTGGCGATGAGTGCACTCGCCCTGTTGACCGCATGCGGTGCAAATATTCCGACGACGACAGGTCCTAAGGTGGATGCATCAAAACCTATTCCTGTGGCACTGCTGGTGCCACAATCCTCGGAGAGATCG
>CAXABH010000263.1:0-3480 GCA_963966925.1 uncultured Rhodobacterales bacterium | reverse complement strand
CCCGTTGCCACAGTGTCGGCGGCACGCAACGGTGAAGTACCAATGCAACACATGGTTCTGACGCCTGAACAATGGGCGGCGCTCAATCCGCTTACGTTTGATGGGGAACGGGTTCACATACGCCCCATTCAGGCATCTGATGTCGACGTTATGTGGGATATAAATGGACGTGAGAATGTTTCAAAAAACCTTGCCACATGGCCCTATCCCCTTCCTCGGAATTATGTCGAGCGGCGTGTTGCAGGCATGCGGTGGAAGAACGGATGGAACTGTGGTTTTGCCATTGATATTCCCGATATAGGAATGATTGGTAGCATTGGGTTTGTATCACCCAGCCAAGGCGTTAAGCAGGACATGGAATTTGGGTATGGCCTGCATCCTGAGCATTGGGGACGCGGATATGTAACCGAAGCGGCTGATCTGATCTGTGAATATCTGTTTCAACGCTATCCAATCGAAAAAATCACCGCCTATGCCAATCTTGATAATATTGGGTCTCAGCGGGTGTTGCAGAAAACGGGGTTTCGTAATGTCGCAGAAGAGGACCAAAAATCACCTGCACGCGGAACCGTTGATCGCGTTTATCGGTTTGAACGCTATCGCACATAACACAGGCGCGTGCAGGCTTGTTCCTGCGCGGGTTTTGACATATGCCACCAAGATAACAGAACTAGAGGCACAACCATGAAATTCCTAGACCTGACCAAAGTCTATATTCGTTCGGGATCGGGCGGTGGCGGAGCGGTCAGTTTTCGCCGCGAAAAATTCATTGAATATGGTGGTCCCGATGGGGGCGACGGCGGCAATGGTGGATCGGTCTGGGCCGAGGCGGTCGAAGGTTTGAACACCTTGATTGATTTTCGCTATCAACAACACTTTTTCGCAGACAACGGGCGTCCGGGAATGGGCTCTCAACGCTCGGGTGCGAATGGGGAAGATAAGGTGTTATACGTGCCTGTTGGAACCGAAATTCTGGACGAAGATCAGGAAACACTGATTGCGGATTTAACCGAAGTTGGTGATCGCGTTCTGTTGGCCAAGGGCGGTAATGGCGGTTTTGGGAACCTGCATTTCAAATCTTCAACGAACCAGGCGCCACGGCGCGCAAATCCGGGGCTTGAAGGGATTGAACGCACAATTTGGCTGCGTTTGAAATTGATTGCAGATGCGGGTTTGTTGGGGATGCCGAATGCAGGCAAATCCACGTTTTTGGCAGCGACGTCCAATGCGCGACCCAAAATTGCGGATTATCCGTTTACCACGCTGTATCCGAATTTGGGTGTGGTTGGCATTGATAACGTCGAATTTGTTGTTGCTGATATCCCTGGTTTGATTGAGGGCGCGAGCGAAGGCCGCGGTTTGGGGGATCTGTTCCTGGGGCACGTGGAACGCTGTGCGGTGCTGCTGCATCTGGTGGATGGGACGTCAGATACGTTTCTTGAGGATTACAAGACGATCATCGGCGAACTTGAAGCCTATGGCGGTGAGTTGGCACAAAAACCGCGCATTACCGTTTTGAATAAGGTTGATGCACTGGACGAAGAAGAGCGCGACTATTTCAAGGCCGAATTGGAACGTGTTAGCGGTGGGTCTGTTATGCTGATGTCGGGTGTTAGCCGTGAAGGAACGGACACAGTGTTGCGCGCGCTGCGTGCACAGATTGATGACACACGTTTGCGCGAAAAGAAATCGCAGGAGGAGCCGCAGAAATGGCAACCCTAGGCGGGGCAAAACGGCTTGTGGTGAAAATTGGATCTGCGCTTTTGGTGGATCGAACCACGGGCAAATTACGCCAAGATTGGTTGAAAACACTGGCTGATGATGTTGCGGCGCTTAAGGCTGCGGGCAAGGATGTTGTTCTGGTGTCCTCTGGTTCAATCGCCTTGGGGCGCGGTGTATTGGCGCTGCCCCACACATCGCTGCCACTGGAACAAAGTCAGGCTGCTGCCGCGGTGGGCCAAATCCAACTGGCGCGCGCCTATGAAGAGGTATTGGCACCCCATGACATTATCACTGCGCAAATATTGGTGACCCTAGAAGATAGTGCAGATCGTCGTCGGTATCTGAATTCACGCGCGACAATGGAAACATTGTTGTCCATGGGCGCAGTCCCAATCGTAAACGAAAACGATACAGTTGCGACAGACGAAATTCGATATGGCGACAACGACAGATTGGCGGCGCAGGTCGCTGTTACGGTTGGGGCAGATGCCTTGGTTTTGTTGTCAGATGTGGATGGGTTTTATTCGGCCAATCCCAATATCGATCCAAATGCCAAACGATTTGATGTGATAGATGTCATCACCCCACAGATTGAGGCGATGGCAGGGGATGCGGGATCAGGATTGTCCAAGGGTGGTATGAAAACAAAATTGATGGCCGCCAAAACTGCCACCGCAGCAGGGTGCGCCATGGTCATCGCCGAAGGATCACGCCTGAATCCAATATCAGCAATTGATCAGGGGGTGCCCAGCACTTGGTTCAGTGCGGTGTATGATCCGCAGCGGGCGCGCAAGGGTTGGATTTCATCCATGAAACCGATGGGTCGCATTGTTGTGGATGGGGGGGCCGAAAACGCATTGAGCAAGGGTAAAAGCCTGTTGCCTGCGGGGGTCACAGGTGTCGAGGGTGATTTTGCCCGTGGTGATGCCGTGGTGATTTGTTCGACAACTGGACAAGAGCTGGCCCACGGAATTAGCGCCTATCCATCAGATGAGGCGCGCGCGCTCATGGGGCGCAATACCAAGGATATTGAAGAAATTTTGGGGTATCCGGGCCGCGCGGCCTTGGTGCACCGTGATGACATGGCAACATAAGGAACAAGGGTATGAGCGATCTTGGAGCGCAGATGAACGAAATGGGTGCACGCGCACGTGCGGCAGCCTCAATTTTGGCCTATGCATCCTCGGACGCAAAAACCAAGGCCCTGTTGTTTGCAGCGGATGCAATGATTGCCGCGACGGATCATATTGTTGCCGAAAATGCCAAGGATTTGGATTTCGGACGTGAAAAGGGCCTGACAGAAGCCATGATGGATCGTCTGATGTTGGACGCGGGCCGTATCGCGGCGATGGCAGAGGGGCTTCGCACAATTGCGGGGCAGCATGACCCTGTTGGTGAGGTGATTGCACAATGGGATCAACCCAGCGGCCTGCATATTCGTCGTGTGCGCACCCCACTTGGTGTTATCGGTGTTATTTATGAAAGCCGCCCCAATGTGACGGCGGATGCCGGTGCATTGTGCCTGAAATCAGGGAATGCTGTTATTCTTCGCGGTGGCTCGGAAAGCTTGCATAGCGCGGCTGCGATCCATGCCTGTTTGGTTCAGGGCATAAATCGGCCCTGTGACTGCTTGATACTTTTTATGCCGCATTCTTTGCGCAGTTGGACGCCTGTGGCTTGGGCGGCCTGGTGGAAGCAGTCGATGATGGTCTGCGAGTCGTCGGTAGTCGGAAACATGCGGCCATCTGGTTCGGTTTT
>CAXABH010000262.1:0-3481 GCA_963966925.1 uncultured Rhodobacterales bacterium | reverse complement strand
AGCAACGGTCATTCCCAATGTCAATTCGGATTTTGTTTCCACCTCAACATTGACGTAGCGGCCGGTGAACAGCCTTGGATTGATCAGATAGGCGATTACTGTTGGATCATGCAGCGGTGCGCCATCCGATCCGTATTTTTCACGATCAAACCGTTCAAAGAAATCCGTCATTTCCGCCACGGCGACGCCGACGGGTGTTTCAAGTGCGCGAAAACGGTCATTACGGTTCTTGGTCACCAATGCCTTATGCGTAACATCGAGTGGCATCATTGTAATATCTGCGCCAGATTTCAAAACAATTTCAGCGGCTTCTGGATCGACGTAGATGTTAAATTCTGCTGTTGGGGTGATGTTGCCAACCTCAAAATAGGCTCCACCCATCAAAACGACTTCTTGTACGCGCTCGATAATATCGGGGGCCTGATTAAAGGCGGCCGCGATGTTTGTCAGCGGACCCAGCGGGCACAAAGTGATCGTTCCGGATGGTTCTGCGCGCAGGGTTTGGATTATGAAATCAACTGCATGCTGATCCTGCAGGGTCATTGTAGGATCAGGCAATTGGGGTCCATCCAGCCCTGTTTTTCCATGCACATGTTCTGCGGTGACAAGTGGGCGCTTTAGCGGGCGTTTGGCACCGGCAAATACAGGGACATCCGTTTTTTGTGCAAGTTCGCAAATAATACGCGCATTTTTTTGTGTTAAATCTAAGGGGACATTTCCCGCAACTGCCGTGATGCCCAGAACCGTCACATCCTCGGGACTGGCCAGTGCAAGTAGAATTGCAACGGCATCATCCTGACCGGGGTCTGTATCAATGATTATTTTACGCGGTGCCATATCGTTCCCTTAGGTTGTCCAACTATGTGATCGCAGTTAAAACAGCGGCTGGCAAGGGGGATGGGGTATGCACGGATCACACAGCTGATCTTTCTGCCGCCTTTGCGGCATCCCATAGCGCATCCATTTCTTTCAAATCCGAGTCCTCTGGGGATTTTTCGCGTTTTTCCAGTTCAGCTTCTATGAAACGAAACCGTCGTGTGAATTTGTTGTTTGCGCTGCGCAGAGCTTCTTCTGGGTCAATTTTTAGATGACGACCCAGATTTGCAATTACAAACAAGAGGTCACCGTATTCTTCTGCCAAATGCGCATGGTCATTTTCGTCTTGTGCCTCGCTTAGTTCACGCGCTTCTTCGACTATTTTATCGACCACCATCGAAATATCTGGCCAATCAAATCCAACCCGCGCCGCACGCTTTTGCAATTTAACTGCGCGCATTAATGCGGGCAAACCCAGGGCCACATCGTCCAAAACGCCCCCCCGCTGTTTGGCTGCGCGTTCGGCTGCTTTGATTTTTTCCCAATCTTGGGTTTGTTGATCTGCGGATTTATCGCGGCTTTCCTCTCCGAATACGTGTGGGTGACGGGCGACCATTTTGTCGCTAATATCATTTGCGACATCATCGAAATCAAACAGGCCCGCTTCGGAGGCCATTTGCGTGTGATAAACCGACTGTAACAGCAAATCCCCCAATTCACCGCGCAGCTCTAACCAATTCTGACGCTCGATGGCGTCGGCGACTTCATAGGCCTCTTCGATTGTGTAGGGGGCAATTGTTTGAAAAGTTTGCTCAATATCCCAAGGGCAGCCGGCGTTTGGGTCCCGAAGTGCGCGCATGATTTCGATAAGACGAGGCATGCCCCCTGTGGGGTTTTTGATCAAATCCTCATCATAGGCCATTGCCTTTCCTCTCAAACTTGGGTCAGATGTACGGATACGGATTTATCAGGGTAATGAAACGATGCCAATCATCAATCGGATTGCGGAATATCAAACAGACATGACCGGCTGGCGTCGGCATTTGCATGAAAACCCAGAATTAGGGTTGGAATGTCATGAAACTGCGGCCTTTGTTGTGGAACGACTGAAGGAATTTGGCGTTGATGAGGTGCATACAGGGATTGCAAAATCGGGTGTCGTTGCCATCATAAACGGGCAGGGTGCGGGGCCCACAATTGGACTGCGCGCGGATATGGATGCACTGCCCATGACCGAAGAAACAGGTGCTGAATGGGCATCCAAGCAGGACGGTATTATGCATGCCTGTGGCCATGATGGTCATACGACAATGTTGCTGGGGGCGGCCCAGTACATGTGTGAAACGCGTCGCTTTGCCGGGCGCATCGCGCTTATCTTTCAACCTGCCGAAGAAAACGATGGTGGTGGTCGGATTATGGTAGAAGAAGGGATGATGGAACGTTTCGACATCAAAGAAGTCTACGGCATTCATAATGTCCCCAATCATCCGGTCGGACATTTCTACACAACGCCCGGTCCGCTTATGGCGGGGGCTGATACGTTTCATATCAATATCACAGGGCGTGGTGGGCATGGGGCATATCCCCATGAAACGCGCGATCCTGTGATGACGGCCGTTCAAATTGCACAAGCGTTTCAAACGATTGTGACACGCAATTTGCATCCTATTGATAAATTGGTGATTTCGGTGACCCAAATTCACACAGGTACTGTTGATAACGTGATCCCAGAAACAGCCTATATGAATGGAACTGTGCGCCACTTTAATCCTGAAGTGCAGGCGATGGTAAAAGCACGAATGGCAGAAATTTGTGCAGGGATTGCTGCAGCGATGGGGGTTGAGGTAGAGTGTATTTACCGTGAAGGATATCCACCAACAATCAACCATGCTGATCAGGCAGAATTCGCAACGGATGTCGCGCGCGATGTGGCAGGTGATGCGGCAGTTAATGGGAACACTGGCGTTGAAATGGGGGCCGAGGATTTCAGTTATATGTTGGAACGCCGCCCGGGTGCCTATTTGTTTATGGGGATTGGTGACGCGGCTGGGCTGCATAATACGCATTATGATTTCAATGATGAAGCGTTGCCGCATGGTGCGTCATTTTTTGCGCGTCTTGCGGAACGTGCATTGCCGTTGGGGTGATGCCCTTTTTCGCGTCAGCCCACCCACCCACCCCTGCCACGAAAAAGGGCATTTAAGATGGCATTAGAAGATGCAAAGAACCAAATTGACCACGCCTTTACCCGTGAGGATGCGCGTGGGTTAAGTTACGAAAACGCATTCGCAGGTGCCGTTTCGTTTCTGCGACGTAAGTACACCAAAGACCTGCGCGGTGTTGATTTGGCCATTACGGGCGTCCCATTTGATCAGGCGGTGACCAATCGTACAGGTACACGCCTGGGACCGCGGGCCTTGCGTGAGGCAAGCACGTTGCAACCCTATGATCCACCCTATGGTTGGGGGCTTGATCCATTGGGATCCTTTGCAATTGTTGATTACGGAGATTTGGCATTTGATTATGCCAAGGTGTCGGAATTTCCAGCCACGCTGAGCGCGCACATAAAACATATCCTGTCCCAAAATGTTTCAACAATTACACTGGGTGGGGACCACTATATCACTCTCCCAATTCTGGAGGCTTATGCACAACAATTGGGCGA
>CAXABH010000261.1:0-3499 GCA_963966925.1 uncultured Rhodobacterales bacterium | reverse complement strand
ATGCTAGCATCGCCGAACCTCACTTCCTTTGTGATCATGCGTGACCCGGCCACCGTCGCAACAGACACCCCTGAGCGGTGTGCGCGGCCACCATCATCACTCCCATGAGAACGCATGCACAAGAAAGCTTCGCCATTCCCATGCAAAGCGCGCACATGATTGATTGCGCAATACCACTGGCTGACGCCGTAGGACGGTGGATGCGCTTGCACGCTCGCCTACACATTCTCGCGCCATACGCGAGAGTGCCCGTCGTAGTCAGCGAAGCGAAACAAGCTGCTAAGGCAACTGATAGTTAATACCGCAGGTCGCATACGCGCCCAGTCAATCCCGCCTCATAACAGCCAAATCTACACGCAACTTGCGGCGGGGTTATTCATTCGTTTTCAAAATGGCAGCGGATTGTTTTTAATGAAATGTCGCGGCTCTGTCTTCTGAAAACATAGTCGAACTATTTCAATTCTGCCACGGCATAATGAACTGCCACGATAGTGTGGACTGTGTTTTTCTGAAGCAGGACCTCAGTCCATGCAAACACGCACAAGAACAAAATTAAGCATAAAAAACACCTCGCGAATATCGCTAAGGTGCTGTTTTAATTGGCTCCGGCGGTAGGGATCGAACCTACGACCAATTGATTAACAGTCAACTGCTCTACCGCTGAGCTACGCCGGAACTTGTGCGTCGTATAACAAGTGCGATTCAGGACGTCCAGAGGGTATTTTTGATTTTCATGAAAAAAATTTGTTTCACGATAATGGGGCAAAGATACTGTTAAAAGCGATAGGTTTTTCGGCGGAAATCAATCCTTTATTATGTAACTCTAATAGATGAGCAAAGACGTTGCGTGCGGCCACTGGGATCAGTTTCGCATCAACATCCGTATAAATCGCTTGGGCCAGGTCATAGGGCGTTACGGCGCCCGCTTTTAACTGTGTTAGGATTTGCGCCTCGCGTTCGCGGCGATGGTGCAACAGCCAGCTAAGACGTTCGTTTGGTGCGTGCACGATGTCACCATGACCAGGTAAAAATAGATCCCATTGAAATTCCAAAAGATGTTCGCACGAACGCATGAAATCCCCAACGTCGCCATCAGGGGGCGATACCATTGATGTCGCCCATTCCATCACATGATCGGCGGTGAACAGCGTTCTATCGACTTGAAAACACATGTGGTTTGCCATGTGACCGGGGGTGTGATGCGCGGTGATGCACCATTCATCGCCGGTGATCTTGTCCATATGTGACAGTGTGTGGTCGGGTCGGAATGCACGGTCAATCCCTTCGCCACCCCCTAAACCGCCAGTTACGGAGAGGGTTTTCATTAACGCGCTTTTTCCAGCCTCGTGATCGCCAAAAGCATAAATTGGCGCACCCACTGTTTTCGACAGGCGCATGGCCAATTCCGAATGATCATAATGGGAGTGGGTTACAAAAATATGTGTGATGGCGCCGTCTTCGGGAATGGCGGCCAAAATTGCGGACAGATGTGCGTCATCATTTGGACCAGGATCAATCACGGCCACTTGTTTTTGACCCAATAGATATGTGTTTGTGCCATGATATGTCATGGGCGATGGATTGGGGGCAACAATCCGACGAATTGTGTCCGTGACCTGATCAAATATGCCATAGGGCGGTGGATAGCTGCGCATTTCGATTTCCTTTCACCCAGTGTTTCGTTATGTCTATCTATGATGTTTAGTTGGATCAAACAGTATATGCCCAAACGGCTGTATTGGCGTGCTGCGCTGATATTGATTTTGCCCGTTTTTCTGATCCAATTACTGGTGTCCTTTGTGTTTATTCAGCGCCATTTCGAAGGGGTGACAGAACAATTAACGCGCGGTCTGACCCAGGAATTGGGGTATTTCGAAACCCTTATCCGCAGTGGCGATATTGAGGGCGCGCAAGCGTTCGCAGAGTCGTTGGACATTTCGCTAAGTGTGAATCCAGATGGGGTATTCCAACCCACAAGGCGGTTTTACGATTTGACTGGGATTGTTGTGATCCGTGAATTGTCGCGGGTTGCATCATTGCGTGGTGTGGATTTGCCTGACGATAGCATCGTGATTTTACGCATGACAATCCCTGGGTACGAAGAACTTGAACTAACTTTTGCGCGGCGCCGTGTTTCAGCGTCGAACCCCCATCAGTTGATTGTGAATATGGTATTTTTTGGCGCAATTTTCACGATTATTGCCTTTTTGTATTTGCGCAATCAACTGCGCCCTATCACACGTTTGGCGGCGGCAGCCGAGGCCTTTGGTCGTGGACAAAACGTGGCCTATTCGCCCAGTGGCGCGATAGAAGTGCGTGCAGCAGGTGATGCATTTTTAAACATGCGTGCGCGCATTGAACGCCATATTGAACAGCGCACGCTGATCCTGTCGGGTGTTAGTCATGATTTGCGCACACCTCTAACACGCCTGAAACTGGGCCTGTCCATGTTAGAGGATCATGAACGTGCGCCTCTGGAACGGGATGTTGAGGATATGCGCGTGCTTCTGGATGAGTTTTTGGTATACGCGAAAACCCTTGGCGAAGATAGAAGCCGCAATGAACCTGTAAACGCGATTACATTTTTGGATGGTCTGGTACAGGATTATGCGCGGATGGGGCAGGTGGTGCAGCTGCACATCGGGGCTGATGAGGCTGTCGTCATGATGCGTGAAACGATGGTGAAACGCGCCTTGGAAAATCTGTTAAATAATGCGTTTCGTTATGGGGATCAGGTGCATCTTAGTTTGTACAAGGATGATGAATTTGTGACCTTCAGGGTCGAAGATAACGGGCCAGGTATTCCGCCAGAAGAACGTGAAAATGCGCTTAAACCTTTTGCCCGTCTTGATCCCGCACGTAATCAAAACAAAGGCTCCAGTGTTGGCCTTGGCTTGCCCATTGCCAACGATATTGCGCGCGCGCATGGGGGGCAATTGCATTTGTCTGATGCATTACAGGGTGGCTTGCGGATAGATATGCGCATCGCTACCTAGTATATCGCGCGGCAACTCTGGGTTGTTTTATTTCTATCCCTCAGTATACTTCAATTCGATAAATTGGAGGTATTATGAAAAACGGAATTTTACTTGCTGTTTGTGCGCTGATCACGGCGTGTAACACGACGCTATATAACGAAGGCAAATTTGCTTATGATGCAACGCCACAGACCTATGAATACACAAACGCAATTGATTCAGGAATTCGAACAATCGCGCCGTATTCACGTCATGATGACGTATGTCAAACGGTAGATGAAACATCGGTGCCAAAAGAATTGGTGAAACAGGGCAAAGTCCTGATTGCATGTCCAAAGCATGAAATGGGCGCACTTAGTGATCGCATCCGCCAGGGCGCAAGCGTTGTCGCACACGCAAAACATTGGACGTTGTTACATGCAAGCAAAGTCACTTGGTGAAAAGTGGTAGGCCCGGAGGGACTCGAACCCCCAACCAAAGCGTTATGAGCGCTCTGCTCTAACCAATTGAGCTACAGGCCC
>CAXABH010000260.1:0-3538 GCA_963966925.1 uncultured Rhodobacterales bacterium | reverse complement strand
CCTTGGTTTGCGGCATGCAACGCGATACGTTATTTAAAAAATGGAATTTGAGGCATGGCAAAAAAGGCGACCAAGCGCGCACCTAAGAAAAAGACAAATTCAGGCTCAAAAAAGGCGAATTGGCGCAAATATTTGCGCTGGATTGGTGCTGGCGTCGTGTTTTGTATTATCGCGGTTTTCATCGTTTTACGCTTCGTTCCCCTTCTAACGACGCCCTACATCGCGTCGGAAAAATCTGAATTGGGGTCTGTGCATTTTGAATGGGTTCCAATCGAAGAGATGTCAGACACAGTTAAATTGGCAGTGGTTGCAGCCGAGGATGTGAATTTTTGCCAACATTGGGGTTTTGACATGACTGCCATTCGCGCCGCGATTGAAGATGGTGGAAATCGGGGGGCATCGACCCTGACGCAGCAGGTTGTCAAAAACACGTTCCTTTGGCATGGGCGCAGTTGGACGCGCAAAACATTTGAGGCATTTTTCACGCCTTTGGTGGAATTGTTCTGGTCCAAACAGCGCATATTAGAAGTCTACTTGAATGTCGCGGAATTTGATAAAGGCGTCTTTGGCGTCGAGGCTGCATCGTTGCATTATTTTGGAATTTCTTCTGATAGTTTGACCCTAGCCGAGGCCGCGCGCCTTGCTGCGATTTTGCCAGACCCCAAGGGGCGATCGGCCTCTGCGCCAACGCAATTTGTGTTGGATCGCGCAGACAATATTCAAGATGGTGCGGTCCTGATCCAAAAGGATCAAAGATCACACTGTTTCATGGATTGATCCCTGCGTTAGAATTGTGCCATTCATACACTGATTTTGATTTGAAAGTTGCCCCAAGATGTTGCGTCTTTATCATGTTCCATTGTCTCCCTTCTGCCGCAAGGTTCGGTTGGTTTTGGCCGAAAAGAAAATGGATGTTGAACTGATCGAAGAGCGTTATTGGGAACAATCGGCCGAATTTTTGCGTCGCAACCCCGCTGGTAAGGTTCCAATCCTGCGACACGAAGGGGCGCTGCTGACTGAAAGCACCCCAATTTGCGAATACATAGAGGATCTAAACCCAGAACCTGCGCTTATTCCTAAGGATGCGAAGGCACGCTATGAAATGCGGCGATTGGTTGCGTGGTTTGATGATAAGTTTCATAACGAAGTTACCTCAAATCTGCTTTATGAACGGGTCAATAAAAAGGTGTCTGGACAGGGGTTTCCCGATAGCAAAAATATCAAAGAAGGCGCACGCAAAATTAAATATCATTTGGATTATATGGCGTGGCTTCTGGAACATCGTCGTTGGTTGGCAGGTGATACAATGACGTTGGCTGATTTTGGTGCAGCCGCACATTTGTCCAGTTTGGACTATATATCAGATGTGGATTGGAACCGATCATCCGTTGTAAAAGATTGGTATGCAAAAATTAAATCGCGCCCTGCGTTTCGCAATATTCTGTCTGATCAAGTGTCGGGGTTCCCGCCCCCGCGTCATTACAATGATTTGGATTTTTGATGCGTCTACGGACCTAGGGGGTCACTGTGTCCCTTAAACAGGATATCATTGATCAGGCACGGGCCGAGGGGTTTTCACTCTGTCGTTTTACGCATCCTGATAGCATTGCGCATGTCCCAGAAAAGTTATCTGAATTCATTGACGCGGGATACCACGGGCAAATGTCATGGATGGCCGATCGCCAAACATGGCGTGCCAATCCACGCGCGCTTTGGCCGGATGCAAAAACCATCATTATGCTGGGCGAAAGCTATGCACCAGAACATGATCCAACGGACATTCTAAATCACCCTGAAAAAGGGGCCATATCTGTTTATGCACAGAACAAAGATTACCATGACCTTGTCAAAAAACGGCTGAAACGGTTGGCGCGTTGGTTAATTGCGCACTCTGGTGGCGAGGTGAAGGTTTTTGTCGATACCGCCCCTGTTTCTGAAAAACCACTGGGACAGGCCGCAGGTTTGGGATGGCAGGGTAAACACACGAATTTGGTCAGTCGTGATTTAGGGAACTGGTTTTTCATAGGCTCTGTCTTTACGACATTAACTATTGCGCCAGATGGCGCAGAGGTGGACCATTGCGGGTCCTGCCGATCCTGTATCACGGCCTGCCCAACAGATGCCTTTCCCGCGCCCTATCAGTTGGATGCCCGACGGTGCATTTCCTACTTAACGATTGAACATTCAGGTCCCGTTGACGAAGATTTACGTGCGTTGATGGGGAACCGAATTTATGGATGTGATGATTGTTTAGCTGCCTGCCCGTGGAATAAATTCGCAAAAGAGGCCAGTGACATGCGGTATCATGCCCGCGAGGATTTGCGCGCCCCAAATCTTGGCAATCTGGCTGCATTGGATGACGCTGCATTTCGTGTGAAATTTTCGGGTAGTCCGATTAAAAGGATTGGTCGAAATCGATTTGTGCGAAACGTACTGTATGCCATCGGCAATTCACAGCGGCCTGATCTGGTTCCCGTTGCGCAGGGATTGATCGATGATCCCGATCCTACCGTTTCTGATGCGGCGCGATGGGCCGTGCGGCGATTGTCGCAAATGGTCCGCTAAATGTGCCGCAAATAGACAGACGTTTTTGGTGCCCCGCGCTATTTGGACAGAAATGAAGGAGCAGGCATGACATACCTTTTGGGCATCGATACAGGTGGCACATATACCGATGCAGTGATCCTGCGCGATGAAGAAGATGTGATAGCCTCGGCCAAATCTTTGACGACGCGCCATGATCTGGCTGAAGGTATTGGAAAGGCTGCTGCCGCAACCCTTGCCTCGGCTGGGGTTGATGCAGGTGATATTGCGATGGCATCGCTGTCAACCACTCTGGCGACAAATGCATTGGTCGAAGGCCAGGGTGGTCGTGTTGGCCTGATCTTTATTGGGTTTCGGGATGGTGATTTGGATAAACATGGCCTGACCCAAGCGTTGGCAGGTGATCCCGTGTTGTCCATTGCAGGGGGTCATAATCACGCAGGCGGTGAGGCGGTACCCCTGGATCTAACCAAGATTGAGGATTGGATCGAGCAGCAAGACGGTATTTCCGCTTTTGCGGTTGCTTCGCAATTCGCAACGCGCAACCCTACCCATGAACTGGCCGTTTTGAAGCTCATACGTGAAAAAACGGATAAGCCAGTTAGTTTATCTCATCAACTTTCGGCCAAATTAAATGGTCCGCGGCGCGCGCTGACGGCGGTTTTGAACGCACGCTTGATCGGTTTGATTGATCGTCTGTTGCAGCGGGCGCAATCGGTATTATCCGATCTGGGCGTGAATGCGCCGCTTATGGTGGTGCGCGGTGATGGTGCGTTGATATCCTTAGATCAGGCGCGCGAAAAACCGATTGAAACTATCCTAAGTGGGCATCATCATCGCCGGCGGCTCGGGCAAGAACGCGATCGGCTCCCGCGTGACGACGGCAACCACCTACCATCTCACCAACCAGTCACCAGTGCGTTCATCAACTAAATTTATTATTTTTTAAAAAAATACACATGTAAATTAGTACATACATGTAAATTTATGTGTG
>CAXABH010000259.1:0-3538 GCA_963966925.1 uncultured Rhodobacterales bacterium | reverse complement strand
CCACCGCATAAACGTGGAATTGGCATGGTTTTTCAAAACTATGCTTTGTTTCCGCATATGACCGTTGCTGAAAATCTATCGTTCCCACTGGAAGTGCGGAACCTGGGTAAATCTGAACGCGAAGCTAAGGTTAAGCGCGCGCTTGATATGGTGGAAATGGGTGATTTCGGTGGTCGCCGTCCAGCACAGCTATCGGGTGGGCAACAGCAGCGGATCGCCTTGGCGCGGGCGCTGGTGTTTGAACCTGAACTGGTCCTGATGGATGAACCGTTGGGCGCATTGGACAAACAGCTGCGTGAAAAGATGCAGTTTGAAATTACGCGTCTTGCGCACAATTTGGGTATTACTGTTGTTTATGTAACGCATGATCAGACCGAGGCACTGACAATGTCAGATCGCGTTGCCGTGTTTAACGACGGAGTGATCCAGCAAATTGATGCACCAGATGTTCTGTACGAAGAGCCCAAGAACAGCTTTGTTGCGCAGTTCATTGGTGAAAATAACACCCTAGAAGGGGTGGTCGAAGACATCAAAGATGGGGTTGCACTGGTCAAATTGGATAACGGCGATGTGATTGATGCCAAACCCATCAACGTCAGAGCCAAAGGTGAACGCACACGTGTATCTATCCGTCCAGAACGTGTCGAGTTTAGAAAAGACCGCCTGAGAGAGGGCGCGCATCTATTAAACGCAGAGGTTCTGGAAGTCATTTACATGGGCGACATTCTGCGGACGCGTTTGAATGTGGCAGGGAACACGGAATTCATCGTGAAAACACGCAATGCTCCGGATCAGACCCGTCTGACCGTGGGAGAAGTTATTGAGATCGGGTGGCAACCGGAAGATTGTCGTGCGCTTGACGCATGATGATTTGACCACTTTGAAATTGCCCGCGTGTCGCGCGCGGGCGCGTTAACCAACTGGGAGAAAATAATGAAAACTATCATGTCACTAACAACGGCAAGCGTCCTCGCGATTAGCGCGGGTACTGCATTTGCCGAAGGCTCTATCACTGCCGTTTCTTGGGGTGGTGCATACACAAAATCGCAGGTCGAAGCGTATCACAAACCTTGGACAGCAGCGACTGGTAACACAGTTGTTTCAGAAGATTATTCAGGTGGCTTGGCAGAAGTCAAAGCGCAGGTTGATTCAGGCGCGGTAACCTGGGACATCATCGACGTTGAAAAATCTGACGCCGTTCGCGGTTGCGACGAAGGTCTATTTATGGAAATCGACCATTCTGCATTGCCAAATGGCGCGGATGGTTCAGCTGCTGCTGACGACTTTATCCCTGGATCATTCACAGATTGTGCTGTTGCAAACATCGTTTGGTCAACAATCTTTGCGTATGACTCCTCTGTCATGGCAAATGGTCCAGCAACGATCGCGGACTTCTTTAACCTTGATGCCTTCCCAGGTAAGCGCGGTCTACGTAAGTCACCTAAAGCGAACCTAGAAATGGCGCTTGCCGCAGACGGTGTTGCATCAGCGGACATCTACGAAGTGCTTGGAACTGACGAAGGTGTTGATCGTGCGTTTGCAAAACTAGACACAATCAAAGACAGCGTTGTTTGGTGGGAAGCGGGCGCGCAGCCTCCACAATTGCTAGCGGATGGTGAAGTTGCAATGACAACTGCCTATAACGGTCGTATCTTTAACGCAGTTGCGTCAGAAGGTAAGCCATTTGAAATCGTTTGGGACGCACAAGTCTTTGACGTTGACATGTGGGCAATCGTGGAAGGCGCACCGAATGCAGAGTTGGCGATGGACTTCTTGAAGTTCTCAACAGCGACCGAGCAGTTGGCAGCGCAGGCATCATACATCTCGTATGGTCCAGCACGTAAATCATCTGCGCCTTTGGTTGGTACATACCATTCAAACGCAAGCCTAGACATGGGCCCACAAATGCCAACAGCACCAGATAACTTCGCAACAGCGATTTCAAACGATTTTGAATTCTGGGCAGACAACCAAGACGAGTTGAACGAACGTTTCAACGCATGGTTGGCGAACTAATCACGATTTGGGTGCGCGTTTTGTGCGCGCACCCATCTTATTTTTGGATAAAATATGTCTGACATTACAACACCCCTTGTCGCTGCCGATGGAACGCCGCTGAAACGTAAGTTGGCGCAATCTTTGATGCGATCTCGTGCTCGTGCATTTGGCTTGGCTTTGCCATTATTGGCCTTTATTTTGGTGTTGTTTGTTTACCCTATTGCGAATTTTTTGACCCAAGCGTTTTATGACGCGCGGTTTGCAACATTAATGCCTGCAACAACCCAAGCGCTAAAAGATTGGGATGCAGTTAGCACGCCCACCGAAGAGATGGCGGCAATGTTGGTTGCCGATTTGGTGATTGCCAAAAAAGAAAAGACCATCGGCAAGGTGGCAACACGCGTTAATCGTGAAATGTCTGGAACGCGCAGTTTGTTCACCAAAACCGCACGTTCTGCAAAGAAAATGGAAGCTCCGTTCATGGAGGCCCTGATCAAAAAAGACAAAGATTGGGCTGATATAGAGGTTTGGCAGGCCATGAAGACGGCCTCGCGCGTTTATACGCCGGCTTATCTGGCGGCGGCAGTTGATTTAAAAATGCTGGCCGATGGCACCATTGTAAGACAAGAGGAAAATCGCCGTATTCACGTGATCCTGTTTTGGCGCACGCTTGAGATTTCGTTCCTTGTGACATTGTTCTGTTTTCTTTTGGGATATCCAGTCGCTTACATGTTGGCAACATTGCCAGCCCGAACTTCAAACTTGTTACTTATTCTTGTTCTTTTGCCGTTTTGGACATCTCTTTTGGTTCGAACGACGGCGTGGATTGCAATGTTACAGGCGCAAGGCGTGTTGAATGATCTGTTTGTTGTCTTTGGCTTGGCCGCAGATGATGATCGGTTCAGTCTGATATATAACAAAACCGGTACCCTGATTGCGATGACGCATATCTTATTGCCGTTTATGATTTTGCCGCTGTATTCCGTAATGAAAACCATTCCGCCCAGTTACGTACGCGCTGCAAAATCAATGGGTGCTACAAATTGGACTGCGTTCTGGCGCGTCTATTTCCCGCAGTCTGTTCCAGGTATTGGTGCGGGGGCGCTGTTGGTGTTCATTCTGGCGATTGGGTACTATATCACGCCCGCATTGGTTGGCGGACAGGATGGTCAGATGATTTCAAACTTCATCGACTTCCACATGCGCAAATCGTTGAATTGGAACTTGGCCGCGGCCATGGGGCTTGTGATGCTGGTGTTCGTGTTATTCATGTTCTGGATTTACGACCGCATCGTTGGCATTGATAATATGAAGTTGGGTTAGGCGATGACAGGTCAATATAAATACATACCTCCTCAGCCACCTCTTGGCTTTACACTGGGTATCATCGGCGGTTTTGGCGCGCTTACAGGTCTTTTGACGGCCCAAGGTGATTTGGGTTTGATGCCCCTAAATCCGGAATATTGGTTCGTTCCGCAATCTCTTTCAAGGTCAATTTGCTCACACCATTGTTGAATTGCATAAGAATACACATTTGATA
>CAXABH010000258.1:0-3547 GCA_963966925.1 uncultured Rhodobacterales bacterium | reverse complement strand
GGTGCGAGATCAGTCTTATTGATCACAAGCACATCCGATTTCTTAATCGCAGGTCCACCTTTGCGAGGGATTTCTTCACCCATTGCGACGTCGATCACAAAAACGGTGATATCTGCCAATTCGGGCGAGAAGGTCGCCGAAAGGTTATCACCGCCACTTTCAATAAGAATGATATCGAGGCAGGGATGACGCTTTTGCAATTCAGCAACTGCGGCAAGGTTGATAGAGGCATCTTCGCGGATTGCCGTATGAGGGCAACCGCCGGTTTCAACTCCGATAATTCGGTCCAAGGGGAGAATTTGCATCCGCATCAAGGCTTCGGCGTCTTCTTTAGTGTAAATATCATTCGTAATGACAGCGAGCGAATATCTATCTTTGAGCTGCTTCGCTAGCGCGGCCGTAAGCGACGTCTTTCCTGCGCCGACGGGACCACCAATGCCAATTCGGACAGCTGATTTTTTGGGCGTTGTCATGTTTTAAAAATCCTTGGGCTTTGGGTTTCATGGCGCATCGAGGCCACGTCTGATAGTATGCAATTTGACCAGAGATCATGGTTTTGTGCGCTAAGGGCATAGTTTGTTGTGGTCAGAATTGCTGGAGCCAGGTCCATGAGAACCTTTTGCCCCTGCGTCTGACCTAGCGGCACGAGGCGCACGGCGGCGGAAACTAGATTTGAGCAAAACGCATGGAGATAGGACGAGACTGTTATCCGCCGATCCAAACCCTGCAATTTTGCCGCCATACCAATGGCGACGGGTAAAGCTAGGTCAGGCATCGCAGCCCCCCAAACATCGCGCAGCACCTTGCAAAACGCGTCCCCTTGGTGGGTGGTTTCCATTATCCGCTCTTGCGAGGGGCACAGCGCGAGGGCTTGCACGTTCAATTTAGTATAATCCTGATCCTTATGTGAAAGCGAAACAACCGTAGCATCAGTTTTAGCTGACCCATGGTTCAAAAGATCGACAAGCCAGTCATACAGGTCGATATCGTTACGGACTCGACCCGTTTCAATTGCCCATTCGAGCCCATGCGAATAGGCAAACGCTCCTACGGGAAAAGCGGGGGACATCCATTGTTGGATCGTCAGATGCTGTGCCTCAATGTTTGTGGGCATGTGTACTTGCCCCGTGATCGTGGGAATGGGTTCGTCCATGTCCATAGGCCCCACCAAGTGGCGTGAAAGGTTCATAAACATGGCTGACGACACCACCAAGATGTTCAACCATGTGCTCGATAACATGATCATGTTGGATCAAAAGGCATCCGTTCCCAATCTGGCAAGGCGTATGACGGTTACCAATATGCCACGCCAATTCCAGCAGGTTAGCTCCTGTGATCTGCGCTAATGTCTCGGGCTTAGCCTGCACCAAAATGTGCGTACCGTCAGTGCATTCGATATGATCCCCATGATCGAGCGATGTCGTTTGTTCCAAATCTAGAACAAACCCCTTCCCGCAATCAGTGATCAGCTTTTTACGACGTAAAAATCGGTCTTCGTACGTGAGCGAGAGCGTATAATCCGAAGCCCCTTCAGGGTGATGATGAATAATATGAGCAGTGATCATGGGAACGTCCTAGAATAGAAAATACCGCTGTGCCATGGGCACAACCTCGGCGGGTTGACAGGTTAAAAGTTCACCATCCGCCCGGACTTCATATGTTTCTGGATGCACCTCAACCTGAGGCAGGGCGGTGTTGAGTTTGAGGTCGCTTTTGCCAATGCCACGTGTTTTTTGCACGGCAACCGTTTGCTTGGCCAAGCCCAAACGCCCACGAATTCCATCCTCTTGCGCCGCAGCAGAGACAAAAGTCACTGCGACGTGTTCTACCGCACGACCATAGGCGCCAAACATAGATCGGCTGTAGACAGGTTGTGGTGTCGGGATCGAGGCATTGGGATCGCCCATTTGCGCAGCAACGATCATGCCCCCCATCAGAATCATTTCAGGTTTTACCCCGAAAAACGCAGGGGACCATAAAACCAGATCAGCCCGTTTGCCCACCTCAATCGACCCTATTTCATGAGAGATTCCATGGGCAATCGCAGGGTTGATTGTATACTTCGCCACATAGCGACGGGCGCGCATGTTGTCATTTGCGCCTGTTTCTTCGGGCAATGCACCGCGTTGACGCTTCATCTTATCGGCGGTTTGCCATGTTCGCAGGATGACTTCACCAACGCGGCCCATGGCCTGACTGTCGGATGCAATAATCGAAAATGCGCCCATGTCGTGGAGAATATCTTCGGCTGCAATAGTTTCGCGTCGAATGCGGCTCTCGGCAAAAGCGATGTCTTCAGGGATGGTTTTATCAAGGTGATGACACACCATCAGCATATCAAGGTGCTCTTCTACCGTGTTTTTGGTGAAGGGGCGTGTTGGGTTAGTCGAGGACGGCAGAACAAATTCTTCGCCGCAAATCTTGATGATATCTGGGGCGTGCCCACCGCCTGCGCCTTCGGTATGAAAGGCATGAATTGTGCGTCCTTTTATTGCGTTGACGGTTTCTTCTACAAAGCCGCTTTCGTTCAAAGTATCTGTGTGAATCATCACCTGAACGTCCATCTCATCCGCAACAGACAGACAGCAATTAATCGCGGCAGGAGTAGTGCCCCAATCTTCGTGCAATTTGAGAGAACAGGCTCCCCCAAGTACCTGTTCTTGCAAGGCGGCTGGCAAAGATGCATTCCCTTTACCGGCAAAGGCAAGGTTCATTGGCAGACTATCTGCCGCTTGTAACATCCGTCCGATGTGCCACGGTCCGGGTGTACAAGTTGTGGCTAAAGTACCATGCGCCGGCCCTGTGCCTCCCCCAAGCATTGTTGTCACACCCGAATGCAGCGCATCTTCTATTTGCTGTGGGCATATATAATGGATATGGCTGTCAAAGCCCCCCGCCGTGAGAATTCGCCCTTCGCCCGCAATAATCTCGGTTCCTGGTCCTATGATAATGTCAACGTTGGGCTGTGTGTCGGGATTTCCCGCCTTCCCGATCGCTGCAATGCGCCCATCGCGCATGGAAATATCTGCCTTGTATATCCCAGTGTAATCAAGGATCAACGCATTGGTGATAACAGTATCAGGCGCCCCTTGCGCGCGGGTGCTTTGGGATTGCCCCATACCATCGCGGATCACTTTGCCGCCACCGAATTTGACCTCTTCGCCATAGGTCGTAAAGTCGCGTTCAACCTCGATAATGATTTCTGTATCGGCAAGACGAATTTTATCGCCTGTTGTTGGGCCATACATACCAGCATAATCAAAGCGTGAAATTGTGGTCACCATGTTAAAGATTCCCCATAACTTTGCCGTTGAATCCATAGACACGCCGCGCACCGCTAATAGAGATCAAGGCAACTTCGCGCGATTGACCCGGTTCAAATCGGATAGCCGTACCAGCCGCAATGTTAAGGCGATAGCCGCGCGCGGCTTCGCGTGGAAAATCTAGCGCAGCATTTGCCTCGTAAAAATGAAAATGACTACCCACTTGGATCGGACGATCCCCTGTGTTGGCCACCGTTAGCGAAATTGCATCTTGGCCTGCATTT
>CAXABH010000257.1:0-3592 GCA_963966925.1 uncultured Rhodobacterales bacterium | reverse complement strand
TTGACCTTGCCAAGGCGCTTAGTGCAGGTGGCATTGAAATTTTATCGACTGGTGGCAGTGCAAAAGCCATTCGTGATGCAGGTATTGATGTGCGCGATGTTGCGGATGTGACGGGGTTCCCCGAAATGATGGATGGACGTGTAAAAACGCTTCATCCAATGGTGCACGGCGGTCTTTTGGCGCTGCGGGATAATGATGATCACACGACCGCGATGGAACAGCACGGGATTGGTGGCATCGATTTGCTGATCGTGAATTTGTATCCATTTGAAGAAACCGTTGCAAAGGGCGCTGATTACGCGACTTGCATCGAAAATATTGATATCGGGGGCCCCGCGATGATCCGTGCTGCGGCGAAAAACCATGGGTTCGTCACCACGGTTGTCGATGTCGAAGATTACGAAGCACTTCTGGCAGAATTGGCCGCCCACGAGGGGCAAACAACTTATGCGTTTCGCCAATCAATGGCCCAACGTGCCTATGCACGCACAGGTGCCTATGATGCTGCGGTATCGACGTGGATGGCTGCTGCAATTGGTGAGGAAACACCCCGCCGCCGCAGCGTTGCAGGAACGCTTGCACAATCGTTGCGCTATGGTGAAAACCCCCATCAATCGGCGGCATTTTATGTGGATGGAACGGATCGTCCTGGTGTTGCGACCGCAATCCAACATCAGGGCAAAGAGTTGTCCTACAACAATATCAACGACACAGATGCCGCATTTGAATTGGTTTCTGAGTTTGGCTCCGACACAGGTGCAGCCTGTGCAATTATCAAACACGCCAATCCATGCGGGGTTGCGCGCGGGTCATCCTTGGTTGAGGCATATCGTTCGGCATATGATTGTGATCGCACTTCGGCCTTTGGTGGTATTGTTGCACTGAACCAAACACTGGATGGTGAAACAGCAGAAGAAATCTGCAAGATCTTTACTGAAGTTGTGATTGCACCAGACGCCACACAAGATGCGATTGATTTGTTTGCTGCGAAAAAGAATTTACGTCTTTTGACGACGGGATCCATGGCAGACCCGCGTGAGGTCGCCAAAACCGTGCGCCAAGTTTCAGGTGGTCTGTTGGTACAGGACAAAGATAATGGTCATATCACAGCGGCTGATCTAAAGGTTGTGACCAAGCGTACGCCAACAGATGCTGAAATTGCCGATATGTTATTCGCGTGGAATGTTGCCAAACACGTGAAATCCAACGCGATTGTGTATGTAAAAGATCAATCGACAGTTGGCATTGGCGCGGGTCAAATGAGCCGTGTTGACAGTTGTCGTATCGCGGCGCGCAAATCTATTGATATGGCAGAAGCGTTGGGCCTGGATGCGCCATTGACCAAAGGATCTGTTGTGGCATCTGATGCGTTTTTCCCATTTGCTGATGGTCTTTTGACTGCGGCTGAGGCAGGTGCGCAGGCGATCATTCAACCAGGGGGTTCAATGCGCGATGACGATGTGATTGCCGCAGCGGATGAGGCGGGCTTGGCCATGGTCTTTACTGGCATGCGCCATTTCCGTCACTAACATGCGGCGTTTGATACTTATAGCAATTCTTGCCGCTGGGCTGGATTACATCTCAAAGATGTTAATCTTGAACGTCGTGCAATTGCCGTTGCTTGGTCGGGTTGAGGTACTTCCCCCCTATTTAAACTTTCACATGGCGTGGAATTATGGGGTGAATTTTGGGCTGTTTGCCCACGATTCACCTTGGACACGCTGGGTATTGGTGGCGATCGCGGTCGGGGTTAGCGGGTACATCGCCTATTGGGCGTGGAAAGAACGCTTTGGGGTTTGGCCAAACGTGTTCGCTGGGCTTTTGATTGGTGGTGCATTGGGGAACGCCTGTGATCGTATTCGTTATGGGGCTGTCGTAGATTTTTTGAACATGAGTTGTTGTGGTATTCAAAACCCATATGCGTTCAATGTCGCTGATATTTTCATTTTCGTCGGCGCAATAGGTTTGGCAATTTTCCCCCAACCGAAAAAAGACGGATGACCGCGCGTTTTCTTTGCGCTATTGCTAGATCCAAAGCAGTGGAGGTTGCATGAGGTACGCAGTTGTTTTTGGGCTCATTGGATCAATGATGCTAAGCGCGTGTTCTGACACGCCGCCCAAATTGCGTGATCTGTATGATCCCTACGCTGGCCCTGAGGAGTTTGCCATTTCTCCGAGCCTTGAACTTGAAATGCCCCAAGATCTAGCAAGCCTTCCTGCACCGACACCAGGCGGCAAAAATCTGACAGACCCAAATCCCAAGGGAGATGCGATCGCGCTTCTTGGTGGCACCCCAAGCCGTCTTGATGCATCACAATCAGGCACCAACGATGGGGCGCTGTGGACCTATGCTACGCGATTTGGGTTTGACCCAAACATTCGCGCAACCGTTTCAGAAGAGGACCGAAGATTCCGATTGGTTCAGGGGCGGTTTTCACAAATCAAATTATTCCGCGTAGATCGCTATAATCAAATTTATCGCCGGCAAACACTTGATGCCAAAAAGGAAGTACAGCGTTGGCGTGAGCGCGGTGTTAGCACGCCGTCCATGCCCGCCTATTAAATCACCTTTCTGTGTGAAGCCTTGAAGCTCCAAAAATTACCAATACATGTTCCATAGTTGTCGGAGGATACCTATGCTTTTACGTCTGTTTTTATCATTGTGTGCTGGATTGACGTTTGTCTCTGCCTCACACGCAGCGATTGAGGATCAGGTCAGCGAATTTATGCTGGATAATGGCATGCAGGTCGTTGTTATCGAAGATCATCGCGCACCTGTGGTGGTGCATATGGTGTGGTATCGTGCAGGTGCAGCCGACGAAAATCCTGGCGTGTCAGGCGTTGCACATTTTTTGGAACATCTTTTGTTCAAAAAAACCAAAAACCTAGAGGCGGGTGAATTATCACGAACGGTGGCTGAGAACGGGGGGAAAGACAATGCCTTTACCAGTTATGATTATACCGCTTATTACCAACGCGTAGCTGCGGACAGATTGCCAATCATGATGCAGATGGAGGCAGATCGGATGGTCAATCTGGATCTGAGCGAAGACGATATTTTGGTTGAACGCGATGTCATCATAGAAGAGCGCAACCAGCGTACAGAAACCAACCCGAATGCATTGTATCGAGAGCAAGCAAACGCAGCCTTGTTTCAAAACCATCGGTATGGTGTGCCTGTGATTGGCTGGCGTCACGAAATGTCAAATTTGACGCTTTCTGACGCACTTGAATATTATGAACAGTTCTATGCACCCAATAATGCAGTTTTGATTGTCGCGGGCGATGTTGTGCCCCAAACGGTGCTGCAACTTGCCAAATCGACCTATGGTCAAATCCCTGCGAACCCCAATCTTGGTGAACGTGATCGCCCAACAGAGCCGCCACATTTTGCACCACGACGGATCGAATACATCGACGAACGCGTATCGCAACCCTATGTTGTGCGCAGCTATCTTGCGCCAGAGCGCGACAGTGGGGATCAGCGGCCGGCTGCAGCGTTGGCTTTATTGGCGGATATTTTGGGGGATGGACAGGCATCCGTTCTGCAGCGCAAGTTGCAGTTTGAAACCCAAGATGCGCTGTATGCAAG
>CAXABH010000256.1:0-3597 GCA_963966925.1 uncultured Rhodobacterales bacterium | reverse complement strand
GGTCGATATCTGACCACTTTGGAATGTTCACAATCGCCGAAGCGGTTGAATGTGAACGCGACAGTCAATGGCTAAGCGATAGTCTTGTGGATTGTCAGCAAGGTTATTTTTGGGGTGCCCCAACCGTGACCCCAAGTTGGCACCAAGGCGAGCCAGAAAAAAAGGCTGCGACCGCGTAGCACTTTTAAATTGTTGCCGCGATGCAGCAAATTCGGTATGTCTCGGGTCGTGCAATACGCACCATGAGATGGAGGACTTTATGACAAACGTAGTTATCGCTTCTGCTGCACGGACCGCAGTTGGCAGTTTTGGCGGATCTTTTGCAAATACACCTGCGCACGATTTAGGTGCGGCTGTACTTGAGGCATTGGTGGAACGCGCAGGTATTGATAAAGCCGACGTTTCAGAGACAATTTTAGGTCAGGTTTTGACAGCTGGTCAGGGGCAGAACCCTGCGCGTCAGGCACATATTAACGCAGGCCTTCCGATTGAAAGCGCGGCTTGGGGATTGAACCAAGTGTGCGGTTCTGGTTTGCGCGCGGTTGCATTGGGCGCACAGCATATTCAATTAGGTGATGCTTCTATCGTTTGTGCGGGTGGCCAGGAAAATATGACACTTTCGCCCCATGTCGCGCATCTGCGCGCTGGTCAGAAAATGGGCGACATGAAATATATCGACAGCATGATCCGGGACGGACTATGGGATGCTTTTAACGGATATCACATGGGACAGACTGCGGAAAATGTTGCAGAACAATGGCAGATCAGCCGCGAAATGCAGGACGAATTTGCACTGGCCTCACAAAACAAAGCAGAAGCTGCCCAGAATGCAGGCCGTTTTGATGATGAGGTGGTGCCATTCACGATCAAAACGCGCAAAGGTGAAACTGTTGTCGATAAAGATGAATACATCCGACACGGTGCTACAATTGAAAACATGCAAAAATTGCGTCCAGCCTTTACAAAGGATGGCAGCGTAACTGCGGCAAATGCATCTGGCCTAAACGATGGTGCCGCCGGCGTTTTGCTGATGTCAGCGGATGAAGCGGAAAAGCGTGGGATCACACCAATGGCGCGAATTGCGTCGTATGCGACAGCAGGTTTGGATCCAAAAATCATGGGCGTTGGCCCAATTTACGCAAGCCGCAAGGCTTTGGACAAGGCAGGCTGGTCTGTTTCTGATCTGGATCTGGTCGAGGCGAATGAGGCATTTGCTGCACAGGCCTGTGCTGTGAACAAGGATATGGGATGGGATCCATCAATCGTAAACGTAAATGGTGGGGCAATCGCAATTGGTCACCCAATTGGCGCCTCAGGCGCCCGCGTGCTGAACACCTTGCTGTTTGAAATGCAGCGCCGTGACGCGAAAAAAGGCCTTGCCACCCTATGCATCGGTGGCGGCATGGGTGTCGCGATGTGTATCGAACGTCCATAATAGGAAACAATTGGGGGCTTTGGCCCCCTTTTTTGTGCCGCAATGCGGCAATTTGACGTTGTAATAATATTGCTTAAATTTTTAATAATTAGTAATACAATTACGTGAAGACTTATTTGGAGAACGAAATGGCTCGTGTAGCATTGGTCACTGGTGGTTCGCGCGGTATTGGCGCGGCAATTTCAAAAGCGTTGAAAGCAGAAGGATATGAGGTTGCAGCCACATATGCGGGCAACGATGAGGCGGCGGCGAACTTTACCGCTGAAACCGGCATCAAGACTTATAAATGGAACGTGGCGGATTACGAAGAAAGTGCCGCAGGCATCGCCAAAGTCGAGGCTGATTTGGGCCCTGTTGACGTAGTTGTTGCAAACGCGGGCATCACCAAGGATGCACCGTTTCATAAAATGACACCCGAAATGTGGCATCAAGTGGTTGATACAAACCTAACAGGTGTGTTCAACACAGTGCACCCAATCTGGCCAGGTATGCGCGAACGCAAGTTTGGCCGTGTCATTGTCATTTCGTCGATCAACGGACAAAAAGGGCAGTTCGCCCAAGTAAACTATGCCGCAACCAAAGCGGGTGATTTGGGCATTGTTAAATCATTGGCCCAAGAGGGCGCACGCGCAGGCATTACCGCAAACGCGATTTGCCCCGGCTATATCGCCACAGAAATGGTGATGGCTGTGCCTGAAAAAGTACGCGAAAGCATCATTGGTCAGATCCCAACAGGCCGTTTGGGCGAACCAGAAGAAATCGCGCGCTGCGTCGTCTTTCTCGCGTCTGAGGACTCAGGCTTCATCAACGGTTCAACGATTTCTGCAAACGGCGGTCAATTCTTCGTTTAATGTGATCTGTGCGGGGCTGCACAGGCCCCGCGCGTTTTTTGTAAATTTCCTTTTTTACGCGTGATCCTACTTTGTAAAAAAACAAAATGGGGTCATAGATGTTAAACCAAATCAATGGATTGCACCACGTCACGTCATTGGCATCATCTGCATCCGAAAATAATACTTTTTTTTCACAAGACCTGGGCCTGCGCCGGATCAAGGCGACGGTTAATTTTGACAATCCCGAGGTGTACCATCTGTATTATGGGGATAAGGTTGGAAATGCGGGCAGTGTACTAACTTATTTTCCGTTTCCAAATATGGCACGTGGTCGCCGTGGCGCGGGTGAAGTGGGCACAACGGCCTTTAGTATCCCGACGGGCAGCATGTCATTTTGGCGCGAACGTTTGCATGCGATTGGCGCCGGCTACGCAATGCCAACCCACCGTTTTGGGGAACAGCGTTTGGAGTTTTATGGGCCAGACGGGGATCACTTTGCACTGATTGAGGCAGAGGATAATCGAACGCCTTGGACCACAGATGGTATTCCCGCAGAACACGCAATTCGTGGATTTCACTCTGTTGATATGCGTGTCAAAGATGTCGCGCCAATGATCGAATTGATGACATTTATGGGATATGACGTTTCCGCAAAAGAGGGTTCGGTAACACGCCTTGTCATTGCCAATGGCAATGCTGCAAATAAAATTGATCTTATTGAAGTACCGGGGGCAGAAAGTTCAAAAGAGGGCGCAGGTTCGGTGCATCATATCGCGTTTTCTGTCGCAACCAAAGCGGATCAGCGAGCAGTACAATCCGCGTTAACGAAGGTGGGGTATCGTGTTACCGACGTGCGGAATCGTACTTATTTTCACGCGATTTATTTCCGTACACCTGCAGGTATCTTATTTGAGATTGCCACCGATGAACCCGGCTTTACCGCAGACGAAGATGTGGCGTCTCTGGGAACAGGTTTAAAACTACCACAGCAGCACGAAAAACGCCGGGAACGGTTGCAACAAACCCTAGAGCCGCTGAAAGATTTAAAGCATTGAGGGCACAACCATGTCTGGCGGGCGGTGTCCGTCGGCATATGTTTTAATGTTAATAATCACTTTTTCCCCCATTTCGATCCGACCCTCAAGAGTGGCTGATCCCATATGGGGAAGGAGGACAACATTTTCCAATTCACGCAATCGTGGATTTATGTTTGTGCCGTGCTCATAAACGTCTAATCCTGCACCTGCCAATTCTTGGGCACGTAACATCCGCGTCAGGGCGTTTTCGTCGATCACTTCGCCGCGCGATGTATTGATGATCACGGCACTT
>CAXABH010000255.1:0-3600 GCA_963966925.1 uncultured Rhodobacterales bacterium | reverse complement strand
CCCAGCGCCTCGCGTAGTTCTGTTTCTTCATATCCAAAGTGTGAGATGACGACACCGTGCAACTGTGAAAAAATTGCTTTGGTTCGGGCAAAGTTTTGTTCAACAGGGTGTTGAACCAACGCTTGCGCGGCGGCTTCTAATCGCGTGATCAATTCATGCACAATCAAGTGTTCCTGTTTCAAACGCTCCACAACACGGGTTAATGCCTGAATATTTTGTTGTTCTAGTTGCGGAAAAACCATCTGTTCTTCGGCATCATGGTGAAAGGTCAAAACCTGACATTCACGCCCACACATGGTCCCAAACATCCGCATGTTTTGGGTCAGGTCGACATTTGAAACTTCGCGGGCGAAAACCGCGGGCGCAACTGCGCCCTGTTCAACCTGTCCAAGGATATGTTCCAACCGCTGCATATCCCGCAGATGCATACGGTGGATTGCCGCAAGATGAAGACCCGCACGGTTTTCCGCCTGCGTCACATTATCCAGTGCGGGCATGCTGGGCCGTTCTTCAAAGTCGACGTTTAAATCGCACAGATCGCATGATTGTAACTGATTTTTATTCACACTCTTCCCCAATTGCAGGACACCAAGGGATCATGGCGAAACATAATCCCGCCACCTATGCGCAGGCTGATATCCCAAAAGCCGCTTTGCCTTGGCATTCGTATAAAAACTTTGGGGAATATCATCCCCTTTGATTGGGACACCCTGATAGTATGTATCGATCAACTCTTGTGATGTGGAATTCACAGAATGATCGTCGTTGGAGACATTAAAAACTTCATACCCAAGTCCATCTGTTTCCAAACATTTTTGCACCATTTGGCCCAAGTCACGCGCATCGATATAGGAAAATATATTCCTCAGGCGCATTTTCGGATCAGCAAAATAGGCAGGGAAATTTTCGGCGTATTCGTGTGGTTCAATCACATTATTGATACGCAGGCCATAGATATCAATGCCAGAACGCTGATGAAACGACCGTGCGGTCACTTCATTCACAACTTTTGACATGGCATAGCTATCCTCTGGAATTGTCGGGTGATCTTCGTCAATCGGCAGATAGTCTGGCTTTACCTCACCATCGGCAAAACAAATGCCATAGGTCGTTTCAGAGGATGCAAAAATCACCTTTTTCACGCCCAATTTTATCGCCGCATCAATGACATTATAGGTGCCCACTGTATTTACACGGTAACATTCATTATCGCTTTTGAACAACAGGCGCGGGATCGCCGCGAAATGAACGACAGCATCAAATTTTGGCACGCCATGCCCTGACCCAAGCTCGTCATAATGCGCATAACTGCTCATCACGTCATACACCTGTCCTGCATCCGTGATGTCGGCAAAACGGGTCAAAACCTGCGGATGGTTCAGATCAACTTGATCCAGGTTTAGGATTTTGTGACCTTGGGCCAACAAATACTCGATGCAGTGTTTGCCCGCCTTACCGCTGCCGCCTGTGAACAATATACGCATATTGTCATCCCCCCCAATACATTTGGTTAAAACTTAGTGGCCGACAATCCCAATGCAATGGTTAATCCGCATCCTGCTGCATGATCCATTCAACTTCTGGTGCAGCAACAAAACGCCATTTACGCAAAGGGCCTGCCATGACGTTTAAATAGTACATTTCAAACCCATAGGGCGCGCCACAGGGGTGATGACCGCGCGGGACCAGAACCACATCACCGTCAGAAACCGCCATGGTTTCATCCAACTGACCATCATCCGTATAAACACGTTGAATACCAAACCCATTTTCAGGGTTCAGGCGGTGGTAATATGTTTCCTCAAGATAGGTGATACGCGGATAGTCATCTTCGTCATGGCGATGACTGGGGAAGGATGACCAATGGCCTGCGGGCGTGAATACCTCGGTCACCAATAGGCTATCGGCGTAATCCTCATTCTCCATGGCGATATTGTTGATGTGGCGCGTGTTCGTGCCTTTGCCACGCTGTGTCAGAGTAATACCATCGGGGCCAATGCGACGCGCCTGATGCCCGCCCATCCCAGGGGCGGAACAGACTGCCAAAACACAATCCGTTTCCGCAACCGCGCTCCAATCCGTGTCATTGGGCAGGTACAAACAATGGGGGGGTGTTTTTTCAAACACATTCATACGATCGCCCAAAACGCCCCAATCTTGTCCCGCGCCCGTGATTGCGGCCTTGCCCTCGACCAGAACAAGGATCACTTCACGATCTCCTGTCACCTCGGCCGCTTTATCCCCCGCCTTTAGATGATAAAGGGAAAACCCAACATAGCGCCAACCTGCGCTTTCGGGTGTGATTTGGTGGACCTTGCCACGTTTGCCAAAGGGTTTTTTCAGCAGATCAGACATGAGTAAGCTCCGTTTATACCGTTTTTTGGGTCGCTTTGCCCTGACGATAGTTTTCCCATGCATCATTGACCTGTGTACGCACAGACACCTCTGGGACACCAACCTCCCACCAGGAACCACCATGGGGTGTGCTGGGATAAGGGTCCGTGTCAATCACAATCACATATGGCCCCGCAATGTCGCCGCGTTTTGCCAGCGCCTCTTCCAGTTCGCTGATCGAGGATACCTTAACCGATGTCGCGCCCATGGATGCGGCATGTGCTGCAAAATCAATGGCCGAGGGTGTTTCCTGCACCGCATCTTTTAGCAGGTTGTTAAACTCTGCCCCGCCTGTGCCCATTTGCAAACGGTTGATACAACCAAATCCGCGATTGTCCGTGACAATCACTGTGAATGATACCCCCATCATGGCAGCAGTCGCCATTTCGGAATTGGCCATCATATAGGTGCCATCGCCCGTAAAGCATAAAACATCGCGTTCAGGCTGTGCCATTTTAATGCCCATGGCACCCGCGATTTCATACCCCATACAGCTAAAGCCGTATTCCATATGATAGGACATGGGGCGGTTTGCCTTCCACAGTTTGTGCAACTCGCCCGGCATCGTGCCCGCAGCACACATCACAACACTGTTGTCGCGCGCGCTGCGCTGAACCGCACCAACAACCTGCATATCAGTGGCCAATGCATTGCTGTCGGTTGGCGCATCTGTCAGCGGGTCTACTTTGGCAAACCACTGCTCTTTCAATCCATCAATTGACGCGGATGATGTATGATCGCCCAATGCCGTTGACAATTCGCCCAAGCCCACGCGCGCATCCGCCAACAGCGGCATCGCGCCGTGTTTCATGGCATCATAGGCCGCAACATTCAGGCAGGCGATTTTACGATTTGGATTGGCAAACAGGCTCCAAGAGCCTGTTGTAAAATCTTGGAACCGGGTGCCAACACCGATCACCAAATCCGCCTCGGCGCAGACTGAATTGGCTGCCTCACCCCCTGTGACCCCAATTGGCCCCAAGTTTAGCGGATGATCCCAGCGCAGCGCGGATTTCCCCGCCTGCGTTTCCGCAACGGGAATATTATGCGCCTGCGCAAATGCCGCCAGTTCTGATGTTGCATCCGAATAATGCACACCACCACCTGCAACGATAACAGGGCGTTTTGCGGCGCGAATGGCATCTGCCAAATCCGCCAGTTCGTTCGCATCGGGGCGCACACGGCGTTGACGCCAAACTTTGGGTT
>CAXABH010000254.1:0-3605 GCA_963966925.1 uncultured Rhodobacterales bacterium | reverse complement strand
CCCGATCCTGTCGGGGCAGGCACGTAAACTAGGGCGGGACAAAACCGTCCATTCGGTTCAGCCAACTGAGGGTACACCATGACCGACCAAGCAAATAACGCGCAATTCCATGCATCTTCATTCATGCAGGGTCACAACGCTGAATACCTTGAACAACTTTATGCACAATACGCAAAAGACCCAAACGCAGTGGACGCAGCCTGGGCCGAATTTTTCCGCGCGATGGGCGATGATGAGGTATCTGTAAAGGCCGAAGCCCAAGGCCCATCTTGGGCACGAACGGACTGGCCTCAACAGCCAAATGATGACTGGACCAACGCATTAACAGGTGAATGGCCAGTTGCCGCCGCTGAGGGAAAAGCCGCCGGTAATAAGATTGCCGATAAAGCCAAGGAAACCGGCGTCGAAATTTCGGATGAATCGATGAAGCGCGCGGTCTTGGATAGCATCCGCGCCATAATGTTGATCCGCGCCTATCGAGTACGTGGACACCTGGCAGCAGATCTTGATCCTCTTGGGATGCGCGACACACAGGATGCACAGGCCTCGCTTGATCCAAAAAACTATGGATTTACCGATGCCGATATGGACCGCCCTATTTTCATTGATAATGTTCTGGGGTTACAAATTGCATCCATGCGCCAGATCGTTGAGATTGTACGGCGAACCTATTGCGGCACCTTTGCGCTGCAATACATGCATATTTCGGACCCAGAACAATCTGGATGGCTGAAAGAGCGGATCGAAGGGTTTGGCAAGGAAATCACCTTTACCCGCGAAGGGCGTAAGGCGATTTTGAACAAATTGGTCGAAGCCGAGGGTTTTGAAAAATTCCTACACGTCAAATACATGGGAACCAAACGCTTTGGCCTAGACGGGGGTGAAGCGTTGATCCCCGCATTGGAACAAATCATTAAACGTGGCGGTGCGTTGGGCGTAAAAGATGTTGTAATCGGCATGCCACACCGTGGGCGTTTGTCGGTTTTAGCCAACGTGATGAGAAAACCCTACCGTGCGATTTTCAACGAATTCCAAGGCGGATCTTTTAAACCCGAAGATGTTGATGGATCGGGTGATGTTAAATATCACCTTGGCGCATCATCTGACCGTGAATTTGATGGTAACACAGTCCACTTGTCGCTTACGGCAAACCCCTCTCACCTAGAGGCGGTGAACCCCGTTGTTTTGGGCAAAGTGCGCGCAAAACAAGAACAGCTAAACGACGAAGATCGCACACAGGTCATGCCATTGTTGTTGCATGGTGATGCGGCCTTTGCCGGTCAGGGTGTTGTTGCGGAATGTTTTGGCCTGTCAGGCTTGGTTGGCCACAAAACAGGCGGCACAATGCATGTGGTTGTAAACAATCAGATCGGTTTCACAACCGCGCCGCATTTTTCGCGCTCTTCCCCCTATCCAACTGACATTGCATTGATGGTTGAGGCGCCGATTTTCCACGTGAATGGGGATGACCCAGAGGCTGTGGTTCATGCGGCCAAGGTTGCGACAGAATTCCGCCAAAAATTCCAAAAGGATGTCGTGATCGATATTTTTTGTTATCGTCGTTTTGGTCATAACGAGGGTGATGAACCCATGTTCACCAACCCGATGATGTATAAAAACATCAAGCAGCACAAAACCACACTGGCACTCTACACCCAACGCCTGGTGCGCGACGGTTTGATCCCAGAGGGTGAAATTGAGGACATGAAAGCCGCGTTCCAAGCCCAAATGAACGATGAGTTCGAGGCCGGGCGCGATTACAAACCAAACAAGGCCGATTGGTTGGATGGACGTTGGTCGCATCTGGATCGTGAAAAAGACGATTACCAACGCGGTCAAACGTCAATCTCTGATGAAACGCTGTCAACTGTTGGCAAGGCGCTGACAACTGCGCCAGATGGATTTGCCCTGCATAAAACCGTTGCGCGTTTGCTGGATACCAAGTCAAAGATGTTTGAAAGCGGGAAAGGTTTCGATTGGGCAACAGCCGAAGCCTTGGCCTTTGGATCTCTTCTAACCGAAGGGTATCCTGTCCGCCTGTCAGGTCAGGACGCAACACGCGGCACATTCAGCCAGCGTCATTCAGGCCTAATCAATCAAAATGACGAAACCCGCTATTACCCCCTAAACAACATCCGCGAAGGTCAATCACGCTATGATGTGATTGACTCGATGCTATCGGAATATGCGGTCTTGGGCTTTGAATATGGCTATTCACTATCCGAACCAAATGCCTTGGTTATGTGGGAAGCGCAATTTGGCGACTTCGCCAACGGCGCACAAATCATGTTTGACCAATTCATCAGCTCAGGTGAAAGCAAATGGTTGCGCATGTCAGGTTTGGTCGTATTGCTGCCACACGGTTTCGAAGGCCAAGGTCCTGAACACTCTTCCGCGCGGCTTGAGCGTTTCTTGCAAATGTGTGGGCAGGACAATTGGATCGTGGCGAACTGTTCGACACCTGCGAACTATTTCCACATTCTGCGTCGTCAAATCCACAGATCATTCCGCAAACCCTTGATCCTGATGACACCCAAATCATTGCTGCGCCATCGTTTGTGTATCTCAGAAGCTGCGGATTTCACGGATGGGTCCAGTTTCCACCGCGTCCTATGGGATGATGCACAAAAAGGAAACTCAGACACTGAACTGGTAGCAGACGAGAAAATCAAACGCGTCGTAATGTGTTCAGGCAAGGTTTACTATGACCTGTTAGAAGAACGCGATCGCCGCGGTATCGATGATGTCTATTTGCTACGGTTTGAACAATTCTATCCATTCCCCGCACTTGCTGCATTGAAAGAACTGGAACGGTTCAAGGATGCGGAAATGGTATGGTGTCAAGAAGAACCAAAAAACCAAGGTGCTTGGTCCTTTATGGAGCCAAACTTGGAATGGGTTTTAACCCGCATGAACGCAAAACATCCACGCCCCGTCTATGCAGGTCGCGCAGCAAGCGCCTCTCCTGCGACAGGCTTGGCTTCAACTCATAAAGCACAACAAGAAGCGCTGATTGATGACGCGCTAACGATTAAAGGGAACTAACCCATGACAGAAGTACGTGTTCCAACACTGGGTGAATCTGTGACAGAAGCAACTGTGGCAACGTGGTTTAAAAAACCGGGCGATGCAGTGGCGCAGGACGAAATGCTATGCGAACTTGAAACTGACAAAGTCACAGTCGAGGTCCCCAGCCCCACCGCAGGCACATTGTCGGATATCATCGCCGCAGAAGGTGAAACCGTGGGTGTTGATGCGCTGCTCGCTAACATCAGCGCAGGTGCATCGGCGGTGGCCCCTGCCCCTGCAGCTGCCCCCACATCTGATGCAGGCGCAGCAGTTGACGTGATGGTTCCAACACTGGGCGAAAGCGTCAGCGAGGCAACTGTGTCTACTTGGTTCAAACAGGTGGGCGATACAGTGCAACAGGATGAAATGCTGTGCGAATTGGAAACAGATAAGGTGTCGGTCGAGGTACCCGCACCCGCATCTGGCGTTCTAACGGAAATCCTAGCGGCCGAAGGTGCCACAGTGGCCGCAGGCGGCAAATTGGCCGTCATGGGTGGTGCAACTGCATCTGCAATTGCACCCGCAGCCGTCGCTGC
>CAXABH010000253.1:0-3621 GCA_963966925.1 uncultured Rhodobacterales bacterium | reverse complement strand
TTTCACGGCGGCGATGACTTCATCCGTTGTGATTAATGCATGGCGTTCCAGATTTGCGGCATAGGGCATTGGAACATCTTTTCCTGTGCAGTTTAAAACGGGGGCATCCAAGTAATCAAATGCACGTTCCATAATGGTTGCAGACAGATGATTGCCGATGGAGCCGACGGGCCAACCCTCTTCTACAGTCACGCAGCGGTTTGTTTTCATGACAGATGCGATCACCGTGTCATAATCGATGGGGCGCAATGTTCGCAGATCGATCACCTCGGCTGAAATGCCATCGGCTTCAAGTTTTTCTGCAGCCTCAAGAGCGTATTGCATGCCGATTCCGAAAGACACGATTGTCACATCACTGCCTTCGCGCCAAATGCGTGCTTTGCCAAAGGGGATGGTGAAATCATCTATGGCAGGTACATCAAAGCTGCGACCATAAAGAATTTCGTTTTCAAGGAAAATCACAGGATTATTGTCGCGAATTGCGGTTTTCATGAGCCCTTTTGCGTCGGCCGCGGAATAGGGCATGACAACCTTTAGGCCTGGAACCTGCGCATACCATGCGGCGTAATCCTGAGAATGTTGCGCACCCACGCGTGCGGCCGCACCATTTGGGCCACGAAACACCATAGGCGCCCCCATTTGTCCACCGGACATATATAGCGTTTTGGCTGCTGAATTGATGATGTGGTCAATTGCCTGCATCGCAAAGTTGAACGTCATGAATTCAACAATTGGGCGCAAGCCCGCAAAGGCAGAGCCTGTCGCGATCCCCGCAAATCCGTGTTCGGTAATGGGGGTGTCGATTACGCGGCGGGCACCGAATTCGTCCAGTAGTCCTTGGGACACTTTGTAGGCGCCTTGGTATTCTGCGACTTCTTCGCCCATTAGGTAAACGGTTTCGTCACGGCGCATTTCCTCGGCCATGGCGTCGCGCAGTGCCTCGCGGACGGTTTGTTGTTTCATGGGGGTATCTGCGGGCCAGTCTGGAGAGGCGTTTGATACAACGGGCGTTGGTGGTGTTGCGGCGGCGGGGGGGGCGGGCTCTGCGGAGGTCGCGGGTGCGACCGCCTTATCGCCCGCGTCATCTGCAGCAGCAGATGACGTTGCTGCATCAACGGCAGAGGCATCTTCGCCTTCCTCAAGGAGGACGGCAATGGGGCTGTTCACCTTGATGCCTTCGCTGCCTTCGGCAATCAACAGTTTGCCAATGGTGCCTTCATCCACCGCTTCAAATTCCATGGTGGCTTTATCCGTTTCAATTTCGGCGATTATGTCACCAGAGGAGACAGAATCCCCCTCTTTCACCAGCCATTTTGCAAGTGTGCCTTCTTCCATCGTTGGGGAAAGGGCGGGCATAAGAATTTCGGTTGCCATCTGTGTCGTCTCCTTATGCGTAGATATCTGTCCAAAGCTCGTCTAAGGCGGGCTCTGGGCTGTTTTTGGCAAATTCAGCGGATGCGTTGACGATTTCTTTGATTTCTTTGTCGATTGCTTTCAAATCGTCTTCAGATGCGTGGCCACCCTCGACCAGCATGATGCGCACATTTTCGATTGGATCACGTTCTTCGCGCATTTTCTGCACTTCTTCACGGGTGCGATATTTTGCAGGATCCGACATTGAGTGTCCGCGATAGCGATAGGTTTTGATTTCCAAAATATACGGACCCTTGCCTGAACGACAATGTGCGACCGCTTTTGCGCCCGCAGCCTTGACTGCCAAAACATCCATTCCGTCAACCGCTTCGCCAGGAATGCCAAAGGGTTTACCGCGTGTATGAATATCCTGGGTCGAGGTTGAGCGTGCCTGAGATGTTCCCATTGCGTATTGGTTATTTTCGATCACGAATACAACAGGCAGGGACCACAGGGCCGCCATGTTAAAGGTTTCGTAAATTTGTCCTTGGTTCGCCGCGCCATCGCCGAAATAGGTAAAGGTTACGCGCCCATTGTCTAGGTATTTGTCGGCAAAAGCCAACCCTGCGCCCAATGGCACCTGTGCCCCGACGATCCCATGACCACCGTAGAAGTGTTTTTCCTTGCTAAACATATGCATCGAGCCGCCTTTCCCTTTGGAATAGCCACCCTCGCGCCCTGTTAATTCGGCCATTACGCCGTTCGCATCCATTCCACAGGCCAACATGTGACCGTGATCGCGGTAAGATGTGATGCGCTTATCGCCTTCTTCTGCGACAGCCTCTAGGCCAACAACAACAGCCTCTTGACCAATATGAAGGTGACAAAACCCACCAATCAGTCCCATACCGTACAATTGTCCTGCTTTTTCCTCGAACCGTCGGATAAGCAACATGTCGCGGTAATAGGTTTTAAGTTCGTCCGCCGATACATTCGGCTTGGCTGCGGCTTTTTTAGCGGCCATAAAAACACCTCATCAAAAATTAGTTTAGCGTTAAACTATCTTTTAAAGGAAAAAATAAAAAAGTGCGAGTAAAAAGTTTGCACGCATGTCAGCTATGCAGAAATAGCAAATTACAACGGTATATAAGTGATGTCACAACGCTAGATTTAGCGAATGATGATTTCATCTGTGCGAATTTGGCCGAGAATGTCGCGTGATTGTTGATCTAACAGATCAATGTCAAGAAAGTCATCTGACATCCGCCGTGTTAAGTTTTCCAGCGATGCGATTTCAACATAAAGATCAGCAAGTTCGGCTTCCAGCTTGGCTGCTTCGTTCAGGATTTCTGCACGACGAAATAACCCGTAATCGCCCTGTACCGCAGCAAAGGTAAAGTACATCCCCAAGGCCATTGCAAATGCAATGCCTGCAATCATGCCCCAGGGAAGTGTACTTTTGTTGCTCATGGACTGCCTCAGCCCCATTTTTTGGGACTTTTATTGTTATACAGGCACTATGTCACAGGTGATTCGTTTTGTGAATCCCCAAATCCATCAAAAAACAAAAAACCCACAAAATTCATGCGGGTCTTTTGAATCTATACTCTATCCAAAGGGCTAGTTGGTGATGGATGCCTGATAAATGCGTGCGATTGCACCATCTAGTGCTGCATCAAATTCAGTATCGCTTTGCTTGGCGTTCAGTTTTTCGGTTAATGCGCGTGAAAAACTTGCGATCATATTGCGGTTTTGTGCCAAACGCGCGTTTGCCTCATCCATCGCATATCCACCCGATAGGGCCACTACACGCAAAACGCGGGGGTGATCGGCCAAATCTGCATAAAGATTGGCAACCTCTGGCAGGGTCAGTTTCAGCATGACGTTTTGATCATCCGACAAAGCATCAAGGCGGCGTAGAATTTGATCATGTAGGATTTGCTCGGCCTCGGCCTTATCAGCGATGCTGATTGTGACTTCAGGTTCGATGATTGGGATTAGACCGTGGCGCAAAATTTGCGTACCAATGTCGAATTGTTGATCAACAACAGCGGCGATCCCTGTGTCATTGGCGCCATCGATCACGGAACGCATTTTTGTGCCAAAGATGTTCTTTTCAACAGCGCGCGCCAAAAGCCCATCTAAATCAGGCATGGGTTTTAACACAGGCGTATCGTTCTCAGAATCGGATAATCCTTTGTACACCTTTAGAAAGGGGACAACGCCACAGGTGTTCCACAGGTAATCGGCGGCAGGCGTGCCCTCAAA
>CAXABH010000252.1:0-3634 GCA_963966925.1 uncultured Rhodobacterales bacterium | reverse complement strand
CGCTATTATTCAATTGAAAGCGAATATGGTAACGTCGTTTTAGACAGTCAACTTTTCGTTTGTTCGGGCGAGGCTTGCCAAGGGAATTTTTCTAAAACCGAAGTTTTAAAGATTACCTCTCTGCCATCGCTCAATGCAATTTTGTTACCCGCGCTTATCGAAAACTTTGCCCGCCTAGCTGCGGGAACACTTGATAAAATCGTTGATGGTGCGCAAACCCAGTTTGTTATTCGCAGAGGCGAACGAGAGTTACAAATCCAATTACAGACATTATCACATGATCCATTAGTGCAAAACCAACCAATGCCCGCGGACATTGTTTTATTAACATCTAGTTCTACGGACACTGGAACAAATAACCTTTTGCGCAATTCAAATCATTCTATTTGGTCTGCGCCAACAAGTAGAATCATTGCTCTGGACGCATATGTTCCAATAGTCTCTCCCACACCGCATCACGATACTCTTAAGCTAAGCGATATGAATAGACTAAGAGATTTCGCGTTACACGCACCAAGTGATTTTGAAATTTTGAACCTAGGTTCAATGGACAGGTTGGTTTTTCACCAAGATCCACAGCACCTCTTAAAAGTTGTAGATGAAGGCAGTAACACCGTTGGTATTTTACCGATTTCCCAAATCGAGAATACTCAAATCTTAGGACTAGAGGCGCCCTGCGGCAGGCTCCCGCCCGTGTCGCACCGTACAATTAAGTCCAGAGATTATGTGTGGTCCGTCCCAGTTTACATGCATGTAACGAATCTACAACTGGGACCACAGGGACAAGAGTTTATTGAATATCTTTCATCAGTTTCGGCACAGCGTGTGATCCAACGCGCAGGATTCATCGACCTAACCCCTGAGATTATACCGTTATCCGCACAAGGTCAGCGCCTTGCATTATCTGTGCAAACGGGAAATGCAGAACAGTTATTAGAACTTCAAAAGCTTATGAAAACCTTGGCGGGGTCAAACCGCCTTACAACCACTTTGTTTTTGCAAGATGACCTTCGTACCTTAGATCTTAGATCAAATAGCGAATTAATGCATCTGTATCGTTTCCTGGGATCACGCGGACATAATTTCAAAGAAGTATTAGTCGTGGGTCTCTCCGGGTCGTCTGAAAGTGATCTTTTAGGTGAAACATTGGATAAATTTAGCGAAGAAATAGGTAAAAATTTGATCAATACATCTGGAGGAATCAGGTCCATTCAAACCCATTTGTTCAGCCGTTCTTTTCCATCAACCTGTGACTTGAGTATCGCCAACGTCCCAAGAATCGAAATTTGGGCGCGTTAAATCAAACCCTCACTTCGAAAGCTGACTTCACTTGATTTTCCAATCACTAGGTGATCATGAACCACGACACCAACTGCGTCAGCCGCAACCATGATGCGTTCCGTCATTGCGATATCCTGTTGTGATGGTGTGGGATCACCTGAAGGATGATTATGCACTAGAATAAGTGCTGACGCATCCAATTCCAAAGCCCGTTTTACAATCTCACGCGGATAAACGGGTACATGATCTACAGTTCCACGGCCCAAACAATCATCCTGAATCAAATGGTTTTTACGGTCCAAGAATAAAACATGAAATTCTTCAGTCTTTTTGTGTGCAAGTGTCGCCTGACAATATTCAAGCAGCGCCTGCCAAGAAGAAAGAACATGTTTTCCGATTACTTTTGCGCGACTTAATCGATGCGCCGCCGCTTCTATAATTTTTAGTTCCACAGCAACTGATGCACCCACACCCCCAATATCCAAGAGCTGCGCCTGAGTTGCTGATAAAACACCATTAAAATCCCCAAATGTTTCAAGCAGTTTTCGCGCAAGTGGTTTTACATCCTGTCTGGGAATTGCACGAAATAAAACCAGTTCCAATAATTCGTAATCTGGGACAGCATCAGCACCACCATTGATGAACCGTTCCCGCAATCGTTTGCGATGATCTTTAATATATGAGGGTAGTTTGACCGATGGTTTAACCGCAAATGTCGCGTTTGCCTCGGAAAACAAACTTGGCTGTTGAATTGGGGTATTGCGGTTGTCGGACATGCATCAATTGACGCCGAGCTTGGTTAAAAAAAAATTAAGCTTAGCCAAATGGCTAAGCTTAATTTCAACATTGTAATGGTGATTATAGCTCTTTTTTCTGAACCCTAAACACCTTGCCTGCGATAATAGACAGCACTGCAGCACCAAAACTGAACAAGGCACCCATCTTAGCAGCATCCTGAACGGGCCCCGCTTCAAATGCGACCGAAGCCACAAACAACGACACGGTAAAGCCAATCGCAGCAACAAAACCAATTACGATCAAATCAACCAACCGCATCCCCTCTGGCATACCCAGGCGCAACGGTACCGCAGCAATCCAGCCAAAAATGTAAATGCCTATTGGTTTCCCGACAATCAATCCAAGTAGAACCAGCCAGGTCGCATCTCCGATTGCCTCAAATTTAACGCCTGCATTGCATAGGCCAAAGAAGAACAGGACAATCTCAACAGGATGCTTCAATGCATGTTCCATGGTGTTCAACAGATCGTGCAAATGTTCTTCTGCTTGGTTAAAGATACCGAACGCACGATCCGCATGTGGAATCGCAGGCACGATAGGAAGCAAGCCCAAAGCAGGATGCAAACCCGAACGCATAAATCCGTACCAGCTGATCGCACCAGCAATCGCATATGGCCAGAAAGACAGCGTTTTACGGACCCAAGTTGATTTACGGCGCAATTGATCGCCGCGATCCATTGAACGTGGCAACCAGTTAAACAACACGTATACAACAGCCGCGATACCGAATGACAACAGTAACCAGATCGGCGCTAATTCCCCCGAAGGATAGAAAATTGCCAAAATAATAAGGCCTGCCGCGTCATCAGCAATCGCCAACAGCAATAAGAAACGTACCGCTGGATGCCCTGCCCCAAACACGATACGGCCAATAAGGTAGCTAAATGCAATGTCAGTTGCAGTGGGGATCGCCCAACCGTTGGCAACGGCGTCATAGGTTGTTGAACCCATAAGGTATGCAACGCCCAAATAGATCGAAATTGGACCAACCATGCCGCCCAATGTCGCAAAAAGAGGAGTGGCCGCTTTTTTACCGCGCAAACTACCTTCTTTTAAGGCGACTGCTTCCCACACTTCTTTAGCGGCAATGGCAAAGAACAAGGCCATCAATATATCGTTGATCAAGTAGTGCAAGGTCAGCGTTCGATGCCCATGGTGATAGTGCCCAATCGGCGCATGATCCCAAATCTTAAATTCTACAAAATCGTGGTAACTCTTATAGTCTACGTTCGCCCAAATTAGCGCGATAATCGCTCCAAAGATCAATAGTAGGGAATAGTTAGTTAAGAAATTCCATACGCGATACATGTGTGTGTCCTCATTCGTCTACTCTACCGGCTCCGTTGGCATAGAGCATTTTTCCAAATTGGACAAATAAGATTGCCCCAATATTGCATTTTATTCCATGCATATGGATATCATCGACACGGAACGCATTGTTTTTATGCTTTGGCGCTCTTCAATGTCTTTTTATTTCAATTTTGACACTTTTTGTTCGGACCTACGGCATTATTCCAAGTGTATCCGAAGGTTTCGCAACACTGGCCTTACTGAC
>CAXABH010000251.1:0-3636 GCA_963966925.1 uncultured Rhodobacterales bacterium | reverse complement strand
GCATAGGCGACCATGTCCCAATATCGTGCAACATGATTTGGCAACACATCTGCAGTTGAGGGTTCCCCGCGCTTGGCCAAATCGCTTTGTTCCATCATCGGCATGGGTTTTACGTCATCTGGCAGGGTTTCACCTTTTGTTGTGTCAAAGAGTTTTCCATTTTCACCAAGGATCAAGCCGTGATCGGCCGCATCCTCGATCACTTGTGGGGCCCAATGTACGCCGCCCCCTGCATCATCGCCACCAAGGATCGCCATGATCATCCCATAATCTGTCCCGATATTTTCAAAACCACGGAAAATCCCTGTGGGAATATTGAAAATATCCCCCTGTTCCAGCGTCACTTCGCCGGCATCCCCATTGCGGCCCCAGAAAAAGCGCCAGCGGCCTGAGAGAACAAAAAATACCTCGGCCGTGTTGTGATCATGAAGCGAGTTTCTGCATTTTGGGGGCTGGCCGGCGGCACCAATGTTGAACCCGTGGGGGATGGAAATGTGCACATGTTGATCCGCACTCTCGGACACGCCACCGCCGATAATAGTAAAGTTTTCTTTTTGATTGCTGCCCGGTGTATGGGCATCGATGAATGCGGTTTTACAGGGTTTCAATTCGCCATAGCGAACGATGCGCCCGTCCATTGAATTAAGTGTCATTTGTTGTTCCCTTTGATCTACATGCGTTCGTTTGGGTCTTAGCCGCCCGTTTTTAGCAGTATTTGTTTCCATACAGCCGTTTCATCAAACAGCGTCCATTCGCGCCGCAATTTTGGTTGCCCCCCGATGACGGCCCCAAATTCAGCGTGGCTAGCGCCCAGGATGAATACCTCGGCCCCTGTCGGTGTGCCAAAACTGCCCCAACCTTCGTGTTTGCCATGCAATGTCCAACGCAATGCTGCACGCGGCGGCATATCGGGATCATCGCGCCCAATCTGGTGATGAATTTTGAATTCTGCATTTGGAAATGCTGCACGCAACCCCATCCAAAATTGATCCGCGCCGTCATGGGACAGGGTGCTGATGCCCCCTGCATACTCCAAATTTGCAGCACGATCATATTGTTCGGGAATAACGGTAAAATCGGCGTTCATCATGCGCGTAATGATATCGGCAAAACGTGCGCCCCATTCATTGTCGTTTCCTGTGCCTTTATAGGGACCAACGACATCGTTCGCAGGTGTATATGGCGTTATGCAGTTTTCAAATCCGCCTTCGCGTTCAATCAAATCACGGGCGTAATCACGCGGATCAATGCCCAATTGGCGCACAATCGCGCCCTGATCACGGATTAACCATTCATCATCGATTTGATTATTTTTTGCATGGCAATCGGCGATGATGCGATAGTGTAATTTTTTGCCTGTCGGTTCGCCGTAAACCCCTGGGTTTGCGTGTGTTGCGGTTGAATGCAGACGGTGCGAACTAAGCATGCCATCCTCAGGCGTTCCTGACCAAATGACATCCTCGCCAAACAATGTGCGGTCGGGAAATTCTGCTAGCGTTGCCATGGTTGCGCCAATTACATTTTGGTTGCCCACAACAACTGATGAAGGAGAGCGTACAATGATATCAGGTGCGTAATATTCATGCAGGGTTGCGATTCCGCGATCTTCCCAAATTTCTTTGGTAATCCCGATGATGTAGTCGGGAAAATCGCTAAACTTGTTGCTGAAACCTCTCATCTGTCTTCTCCTATATTCGCTCTTGCCGCGTGGATGATCGAACGATCAACGGGCTGTCGATTTGTATCTTTTTTGGTGTCATTTTACTTGGATCTTCAATGTGATCCAAAATTGTTTCTACGGTTTGTTCGACCATCAGGTTGGCGCGTTGCCTGACGGTTGTAAGATCATAAGATTTCCATGCAGCAGGGGGCACATCGTCGTATCCAACGACGGAGACATCCTCTGGCACGCGCAACCCTAGATCATGACGCAAAATATCCATAACGACAAAGGCCATATGATCATTGGCCACAAATACCGCATCAGGGCGTTCACTGGCAGGTTTGTCGAACATGGCAAATGTTGCGGTTTCTGTCAGGTCTGTGCGGAAATCACCAACCTCGCGCGCAAACAGTGTTGTGTTGTTTGATGTTAGTCCTGCTAGAAATCCCGCCTCACGATCCCGTTGGGTCGAGGCGCCTTCCCATCCCGCAATATACCCGATGCGTTCATGCCCCAGATCACACAACAGATGCGCAACTTTGCGTCCGCCTTCGAAATTGTCAGAAGTGATCGAGGAAATATCATCCATGTCCTGTGATCTGTTAAATAAGACAACCGGCACGCCCGCGGCCTGACAGCGTGATCCCACCTCTGAGCTGAGCGCGACAGAGGCCATCACAATGCCATCAACCTGATAATCTAGAATTTCATCGACAACCGAACTGATGTTTCCTGCCGTTTGTGACGCCATGAAAATCAAAACGTGATACCCGCGTTCCTGCAGGGCATTTGACAGTTTTTCCAAGGCTTCTGGGTAGAAATAGTTTTCCAGATAGGCCACGACCAAACCGATGATCCGACTTTTGCCAGATACCATTGCACGGGCCAAAACATTTGGGCGGTATCCCAATTCCGCTGCTGCGGTTCTGACCTTTTCCGCGGTTTTGGCAGAAACGGATGCACCAGGGGTATAAACACGACTGACCGCGGACTGTGATACGCCCGCGCGTTTTGCCACCTCTAATGATGTCACCCGTTCCACCATTTTACAGATCAGACTCCGGCATTGACAGGCGACCCATAAGCCGCACTTTGTTGAATTCTTTTAGGCGTTTGAATACATCAACGCCCAATTGGTTATAGACATCCAATAAATCCACCATAACCCAATTTTCGCGGATCAACCCGTTTTCGATCCGCCAAAAATCCAAAGAGCACATGGTGATTTTTTTGCCTGCAGGCGCAATGCCCATCCAGCCATCATGGGTGACAGTTTGGATCATATTGGGCCAGCCTGTGACAGCCGCATAATCGCCATCACCGTAAAAGTGATGGGTGATTTTATCCACATATTGCCCGCGATCGGGCATGCCATTCAGAAATGGAATTTGGTGCCAATTGCGAAAACCTGCAATTCCACGCCCCGTTCCAATACCTGCAGGACCATACCAGTTCATTTTGGGGTGCCAGAATTTTGGCATTTCCATTACCTCAGGCCCGCCCTGAGTTGGATGTCGTTTCATATGGGTCAACATATCAATGATGTGCTGACAACTTTGGTTTGATTTTTCTGCATCCCACGGACCGGGAACATGCCCATCAAGCGTGGCAGGACCAGGGATATGATATTCCAAGCCCAGCGACGGTGCCATGGGCCATGCATTTGCCTGCATCATCACCTCTGGAATATCCCAAAGTGTTTGTATTTCCACAATCTTTCCGTCGACAAAGCGATAGAATTCGTGAAAGCGCATATGGGTTAGGTGGCCCGTTGGGGGAATATCCAACCAAATCGCGCCGCGCGCCCATCCTACGACCAGAGCCCCCAGAGCTAGTTCATGTGTGCGTGCTGGACGCCACCCTGCTGTACCCCTGGAGAGAGGCACTGACACTCCCGCTCCCCTTGACCCGCCCACCTACCCTCCGACCCACCTTTGCCCCCCCGCACGTATTATCTCCCTCCCCCAGCTTCG
>CAXABH010000250.1:0-3641 GCA_963966925.1 uncultured Rhodobacterales bacterium | reverse complement strand
GCATGAACACAGGCGTCACACGCTTTCAATATCTGCATGGTGAATATCATCTGATGCAGTTCAACAATCTTCCACACTTGGACGACGCAGAGCGTGTTGATGCACGCACCTATTATTAATCGCTGATTGTTTTGGAGACTATCATGACACATCTTTGGGTCCGTGCCGAACAACGTGAAAACGAAGATCGCGTTGGAATAACACCAGACGGCGCGCGCATGTTGATCGAAAAGGGCATTCAAATTTCCGTCGAAGACAGCCCATCACGCATCATTCCCACGGATGATTACGCCAATGTAGGCTGTGCAATTATTGGTGAAAACACGTGGCCCAATGCCCCTAAAGAGGCCATTATTTTTGGACTAAAAGAACTCCCCGAGGATGGCACACCGCTGATCCATCGACACATTATGTTTGGTCACGCGTTCAAAGGTCAGCATTCAGGCAAAACACTGTTACAGCGGTTTCAGGCAGGCGGTGGGACGCTGTATGATCTTGAATATCTGACTGATAGCACAGGGCGTCGCGTCGCGGCATTCGGGTATTGGGCGGGCTATGCAGGTGCGGCCGTTTCAGTCATCGCTTGGCTGGCACAGCAACAGGGCAAAATATGTGGACCAGTGTCATCTTATCCAAACAAAGACGCTTTACTGCGCGACCTGCATGACAAAATGCAGCACGCCGCCGCAAACCCAACTGCCATTGTGATCGGGGCACTGGGACGGGTGGGAACGGGGGCGTCTGATCTGTGTGATCATTTGAATATACCCGTCACAAAATGGGATATGGCCGAAACCGCAAATGGCGGCCCATTTCCGGAAATTGTGGAACACACATTCTTTTTCAATTGTATCTTGGCCCGCCCGGGCACCCCAATTTTCGTTCCAAAATCCGCGTTAGGGACAGATCGCCGCCTAACTGTCATTGGGGATATCGCATGCGATCCTGACAGTGATTATAATCCAATCCCCGTGTATGATCAGGCAACATCGTGGACCCAGCCTGTGATGCGTGTGTCCGATGATCCGATCCTGGATGTCATGGCAATTGATAATTTGCCATCCCTTCTACCGTTGGAAAGTTCGATTGATTTTGCAAATCAACTCTTGCCAACATTGGAAACAATTGATGATCTGACGACACCCGTTTGGTCACGGGCGCATACTATTTTCCAAACCCATGTAAGCGAGGTTTAAAATGACAATTCATTGGTGTGGCACAGGCCTGTCCGCAATTCCCGGTTTGCGTGCCCTGATCAACGAGGGTCTGGATGTAAAAGTTTGGAACCGAACAACAACCAAGGCACAAGAGGCCGTTGGCGATTTAACAAACAACATCGCAGCCTATGACATTGATGTTCTGGGCGCGGAACTGTCCGCAGGTGATGTTGTTGTTTCCATGCTACCAGGGGATCACCATGTTCCACTGGCGCAATGCGCCATCGCCAATGGTGCGCATTTCGTAAGCTCATCCTACATCGCGCCTGAAATGCGCGAACTGGATCAGGCCGCCAAGGATGCAGGCGTTTGTTTGGTCAATGAAATTGGTTTAGACCCGGGCATTGACCATCTGATGGCGCATAAATTGGTCGAACTCTATCGGGCATCAGATGCATTTGATCCCGTAAATGAACTGAGCTTTATTTCCTATTGCGGCGGTATTCCAAAGGTTCCCAATCCATTTCGATATAAATTTAGCTGGTCCCCATTGGGAGTTTTAAAAGCCCTGCGTTCACCTTCAAAATCCATCAAGAATGGGTCAGAATTCAGCGTTGATCGCCCATGGGATGCGATCAGTTCATATCAGGCGCCTTTGTCCACACCAGAAACATTCGAGGTTTATCCAAACCGCGATAGCCTGCCATTTATGGCGCAGTATCATTTTGACCCAACTTGGAACGTACGCGAATTTGTGCGCGGGACCTTGCGTCTGAATGGTTGGGCGGATGCGTGGGCTGACGTATTTTCAGAAATTGAAACGCTGTCCGGTGACGCAGGTGATGCACGATTAAAGGAAATGTCAGACCAGTTTTGGGCCGAAAACGCCTATGGCGAGGATGACCCTGATCGCGTTGTTTTATGCGTCTCGCTAAAGGCTGAGCGCGGTGATAAAACAGTCTGGCATCAAACCTATGCAATGGATGCATGGGGAACAGATGCATCCACAGCAATGGCCCGCCTGGTGTCAAAACCCGTTAGTTTTGGGATCAAAGCCGTATTGAACAATCAAATCCCAGCGGGTGTTACCGCCGCCCCTGACGATCCCAAATTGGTCGATGCGTGGCTAACCGAAATCAGCATGCTTGCACAACATTTGGAAATTGTTGACCACACAGACTAGCCGAATGGATGGGTTGGCAGATCATTTGGGTAAAGCAGCTACATCTTGCACGGTTATTGAACGTTAAGAGTCAAGTAACAAACACACGTGCAAGGGTATGATATGTTTTTTTCAAAAGTCGCTCCAGAAACTTGGAGCCTGATTACACCGTTCATTCACGAAATTTTAGATGAACTTTATGATCATGCCCTGGAACATGACAGCACTGCAAAACTATATGCAGGGCAAAATATCGAAGGGCTAAAAGCGGTTCAAAAAACCCATTGGGAACTCACGTTCAAAAATGGCTTTGACGCATCCTATGATGAGCGCGCGTATAACATTGGGCATTCACACGCAAAAATTGGGCTGACCCCCAGCATTATTACAGACAATTACGGGTTTATGACGGATCGTTTGATGCAACGCATCTTGATGTCTGGAATGATGACCAAACAGTCTGTCTTCGCCAAAAAAATACCTGAAATTATTAATGTGATTTTCCGCGATCTTTCATATGTCTTGGATATCTACTACCACGTGTCAGAACAAGGCCATGTGGAATCTTCGCAATATGTTCTGGAGCAATCACGCGAATTTTCACACCGGATGTCAATGGTATCAGAAGATGTGCAATCTGTTGCGACAGCTGTTGATCAAATGGATAGTTCAATCAGCAATATTTCAAAAAATGTTGATGAAAGCTCGAATTATGCACGCGCTGCATCTGAGCGTGCGGATAGCGCAGCCGAGTCGATGCAGTCAGTGACGACTGCCTCTGAAGAAATCGGTTCATTCCTATCCATCATCACGGAAATTGCGGATAAAACGAAACTATTGGCCGTGAACGCAGCAATCGAAGCAGCCCGCGCAGGCGAAGCTGGAAAGGGATTTACCGTGGTTGCTGATGAAGTTCGCCAATTGGCAGAAGGCACAGAAAGCGGTGCCCGTGATGTAGCGTTGAAAGTTGAAGAAATTCAACGATCTGTGGGTGGATTGCAGCGCACAATCAATTCTGTACGTGAAAGTTTTCAACACGTACTTAGTGCCTCAGATCACATCGTAACCGCAGTTCATCAACAAAGCAGCACTTCGAGAGATATGAGCGATCGCATGCGCACGGTGAACAATGGCTTGGATCGGCAAGTGAACGATTTAACACAGTTGGTGGAACACATCCAACTGACGATCAAAAAATAGCATCTTTTTTGATCCATATCCTGCCATACCCCGTACACCGTATATGGGTATGGTTGAAATACAGACTTTTGAAAAGGATTCCTCGCTAAACACAGCGGTGGATGATAGAGTCTTATCAAAAG
>CAXABH010000249.1:0-3658 GCA_963966925.1 uncultured Rhodobacterales bacterium | reverse complement strand
TACAAGTGGACGATCTTGGCAATGATGTGATTAAGCGTTACGAAACCACGCCTGGTCGCGTGCGGATTGGCGCATTTCTTCCGAAAAATGCAAAGGCACCGTTCGACCTAGTGAACATTCTGCTACGTAAAAAGGACGTACAGCGCGTTATTGATACGGTTTACCGTTACTGTGGCCAAAAAGAATCTGTGATCTTCTGTGATCAGATCATGACCATGGGTTTCCGCGAAGCGTTCAAAGCAGGTATTTCATTTGGTAAGGATGACATGGTTATCCCGAACAACAAATGGAATATCGTGGAAGAAACACGTGACCAAGTGAAAGACTTTGAACAACAGTACATGGACGGTCTGATCACTCAGGGTGAAAAGTACAACAAAGTTGTTGATGCATGGTCTAAGTGTAACGACAAAGTCACTGACGCAATGATGAACACGATCTCAGCACCAGGTCAGGATGACAACGGCGCCGAGAATGAGCCAAACTCTGTTTACATGATGGCGCACTCAGGTGCGCGGGGTTCTGTAACCCAGATGAAGCAGTTGGGCGGTATGCGTGGTTTGATGGCAAAGCCGAACGGCGACATCATTGAAACTCCGATCATCTCAAACTTTAAAGAAGGTTTGACCGTTCTTGAGTACTTTAACTCAACCCACGGTGCGCGTAAGGGTCTGTCAGATACGGCGTTGAAAACGGCGAACTCTGGTTACCTAACACGTCGTTTGGTTGACGTTGCGCAGGACTGTATCGTGCGTGGGAATGATTGCGGAACCGAAAATTCGATCACGGCAGAACCTGCTGTGAACGACGGTGAAGTGATCGCAACCCTTGCCGAGCGTGTCCTGGGCCGTGTCGCAGCCGAAGATATCGTGCGTCCCGGTACGGATGAGGTTATCGTTGCCAAGGGCGAATTGATCGACGAACTGTTGTCAGACGCTATTGATGTGGCAGGTGTTGCATCTGCACGCATCCGCAGCCCCTTGACCTGTGACGCAGACGAAGGCGTTTGTGCAAAATGCTATGGTCGTGACCTAGCGCGGGGTACAATCGTGAACGTAGGTGAGGCAGTTGGCATCATCGCAGCACAGTCAATTGGGGAACCTGGTACACAGCTAACCATGCGTACATTCCACATTGGTGGTGTTGCGCAGGGTGGTCAACAGTCGTTCCAAGAGGCATCGCAACCAGGTAAGATCGAATTCGAAAACGAGACGACCCTAAGCAATGCGAATGGCGAAACCTTGGTCATGAGCCGCAATATGAAATTGCGCATCATGGATGAAAACGGTGACGAACGTGCATCACACAAATTGAGCTATGGTTCAAAATTGTTTGTGAAAGCGGGCGAAACGATTGAACGTGGCGCAAAGCTGTTCGAATGGGATCCATATACTTTGCCGATCATCGCAGAAAAGGATGGTATGGCCAAACATGTGGATCTTGTGAATGGTCTTGCTGTTCGTGAAGAAACCGATGATGCAACAGGTATGACGCAGAAAATTGTTGTTGACTGGCGTGCTGCGCCGCGCGGCAATGATTTGAAACCAGAGATCATTTTGGTCGGTGAAGATGGTGAACCAGTTCGCAATGCAGCGGGTGCACCAATCACATACCCAATGTCTGTGGATGCTGTTTTGTCTGTCGAGGATGGATCAAACGTTCGCGCGGGTGATGTATTGGCGCGTATTCCACGCGAGGGCGCCAAAACTAAGGACATCACCGGTGGTCTTCCTCGTGTTGCGGAACTGTTTGAGGCACGTCGTCCAAAAGATCACGCAATCATCGCGGAAATTGATGGTTACGTTCGCTTTGGCCGTGACTATAAAAACAAACGCCGTATCTCAATCGAACCATCAGATGAGACACGTGAACCAGTCGAATATATGGTACCAAAAGGGAAGCACATTCCAGTCGGTGAGGGCGATTTCGTCCAAAAAGGCGAATACATCATGGATGGTAACCCAGCACCTCATGACATCCTTGCGATTATGGGTGTCGAGGCCTTGGCAAACTATATGATCGACGAAGTTCAGGACGTTTATCGCCTGCAGGGTGTGAAGATCAACGATAAGCACGTCGAAGTGATCGTGCGTCAAATGCTGCAGAAATATGAAATTTCTGATAGCGGCGATTCAACACTCCTGAAAGGTGAACATGTTGATCGTGCTGAATTCGATGCAGCGAACGAAAAAGCCCTATCTAAAGGCGGTCGCCCGGCAACAGGTGAACCAATTCTATTGGGTATCACCAAAGCGTCACTGCAAACGCGTTCATTCATCTCTGCGGCGTCCTTCCAGGAAACAACGCGCGTTCTAACCGAGGCATCTGTGCAAGGTAAACGTGATAAGTTGATTGGCCTGAAAGAAAACGTAATCGTCGGACGTCTGATCCCTGCGGGTACGGGTGGCGCGACACAGCGCGTGCGTCGTATCGCAACAGATCGGGACAACGTTGTGATCGAGGCGCGTCAGGAAGAGGCGCAACAGGCGGTTGCACTTGCGGCACCGACGGATGATCAGCCTGACGCTGAATAATCCTATCATACATGATTTAGAGAAGGCGCCGCTTGCGGCGCCTTTTTTCTTTTGCCTCTTTCCTTGTTCTTGAATTCGCTGCACAGTCAGCAAAAAATACGGACCCATTCATGACAGATAACCAACGCGGCGCGACGTTTATGATGCTTAGTATGGCGGCATTCGTTTTGAATGATACCTTTATTAAGTTACTTGGCGGGCACATTCCCCTGTTCGAGATTCTGTTTTTGCGCGGGGTTATTGCCACTGTCGCATTGGTGGTGATGTGTTGGTATTTGCAGGCATTGAAATTTCAACACAGCGCGCGTGACTGGACGTTGATGATTGTGCGTTCTGGCTCTGAAATTGCGGCGGCGTATTTCTTTTTGACGGCTTTAATTCACATGCCGATTGCGAATGTGACAGCCATCTTGCAAACGCTTCCGCTAACGGTCTCTTTGGGTGGGGTTTTGTTTTTTAAAAATCCGATTGGCTGGCGGCGTTTATTGGCGATCTTAGTGGGATTTGGGGGGATGATGTTGATTGTTCGCCCAGGGGGTGACGGATTTGACATCTATTCGATTTACGTTTTGATCGCGGTCATATGTGTGACGGCGCGCGATTTAACAACGCGGGCGATGTCGACGACTGTTCCGTCTTTGTTTGTTACGTTGCTGGCCTCATTTTCGGTGACCACTTATTCTGGCCTGATGATGATTGGCGCTGATTTCACGCCGATGTCCGGCCTTGATCATTTCTATTTGCTCGCCTCAGCATTTTTTATCATTGGGGGCTACGCATTCAGTGTTCTGGTGATGCGTGTTGGGGATATTTCGTTTGTGGCACTGTTTCGATATTCCGCTGTGATTTGGACATTGTTTATAGGGCTATGGGTATTTGGCGATTGGCCAGACACACTGACGTTGTTCGGGGCTGCAATTATTGCATTATCGGGGGGATATACGATGCTGCGCGAGGCCCGTATTAGGCGTCGGTCCACAATGTCTTAACCTTCTCAACATCGACATTGAATTCTGTTTTGAACTGTTGTTGTTGTTGCGGGGTTAGGGGCGCAAAGTTAAACCGATCCAGCTCTCTCGCTGAGGCGGAGTCGTTTTCATCATGAAATGATCTGAGGAACATGG
>CAXABH010000248.1:0-3659 GCA_963966925.1 uncultured Rhodobacterales bacterium | reverse complement strand
ACCCGAACGCAAAGATATCACATTTGCGGTTCTAAGCCCGGATATGTTGATCGATCAAATACAGGTGGAACGGGATGCACTTCAGGCGGAATATGACAATCGTATCGAACAATACCAACAGCCAGAGCGCCGTTTGGTTGAACGGTTGGTGTTCATCGATCAAGCAAGCGCAACAGAAGCGTTGACGCAGATCACATCAGGTACGCAATCCTTTGAGGGTTTGGTCAGTGCGCGCGGACTTACCTTAGACGATATTGATTTGGGTGATGTGGCGCGCGATGCATTGGATGGCGCAGCCAATGCAGTTTTCGCGGCATCCGTTGGGGATATCGTTGGCCCATTTGATAGCGATCTTGGACCCGCCCTGTTCCGCGTAAACGGAATTTTGGATGCGCAAATTGTAACACTTGAGGATGCGCGCGCTGAACTTGAGGATGAATTGGCCCTGGATCTGGCGCGTCGACAAATTGATGCAATGATCGCGCAAGTGGACGATACATTGGCCGCTGGTGCAACATTAGAAGAATTAGAGGCAGACTTTGGTTTGCGATTGGGGCGCGTGGAATATCATGCGAACGCTTTGGATGATATAACCGCCTATCCCAGTTTCCGCCAAGCCGCCGAGGCTGTCACGGAACGTGATTTTCCAGCTCTTACCATGTTAGAGGATGGAGGCATCTTCGCCCTGCGTTTGAACGAAATAATTGCCCCTGCTCCGATTCCATTTGCAGATATTCGGGACACTGTGTTGGCCGATTGGCGTGCTGATGCAACCCAAGCGGCCCTAATTGCACTTGGAAACGATGTGGCAATGGGAGCTGTTAAGCTGGAGCTGGCAACAGAATCGCTAACAGGGCTGCGCCGTGATGAATTCGGCAGCAGTGCAACACCTGCGATTTTGGCCAAAACCTTTGAACTAGACGTCGATCAGTCAGAGGCGATCACAGATGGATCAGAGGTGATTGTCGTCACGTTAAATGCGATAAACGCAGGCGATGTGACCACAGTGGATGCAAACAGAATTCGCAATGCTCTGTCTTCGCAATTTAATTCAACTCTTTCCAATGACATGAACGCAGCATTTGCGCGCCCAATTCAGGAAAGAGCTGGTATTTCATTAGATCAACAGGCGTTAAACGCGGTTCACGCAAATTTCCAATAGGATAAACCATGGCAATTACACCAGAATTTGACGCATTTGCACAGGGGTATGCAAAGGGCGAAAATCAGGTCATTTATACGCGCCTTGCTGCAGATTTAGACACGCCTGTGTCCTTGATGCTGAAACTTGGTGGTGCCCAAAAAGACAGCTTTATGTTGGAATCTGTAACTGGAGGCGAGGTGCGTGGCCGCTATTCCATCGTTGGGATTAAGCCTGATTTAATCTGGAAATGTGTGGGTGAAACATCTGAAATCAATCGCACCGCACGCTATGATGAAGATGCTTTTGTTCAACAAAGTGGTAAACCACTGGACGAATTTCGCGCATTATTGGCAGCAAGCCATATCGATTTACCAGCCGAGCTTCCGCAATCTGCGGCGGGTCTGTTTGGATATTTGGGATATGATATGGTGCGCCATATCGAAGATTTGCCCAACATCAACCCAGATCCCATTGGCGTGCCCGATGCCTTATTTTTGCGCCCCTCGGTTGTGGCGGTGTTAGATGGGGCCAAGGGCGAGGTGATTTTGGTATCCCCCGTTTGGCATTCCACTGATGTATCAGCACGCGCGGCCTATGCGCAGGCTGCCGAACGTATTGGCGATGCGATGCGTGATTTGGAACGCCCGGTTAGCGAAGCACGCGATTTGGGTCAGGCGGATGAGGTCGCGCCACCTCAGTCAAACTTTACCAAGGCGGGTTATATGCAGGCCGTTGAAAAGGCCAAGGATTACATCCGCTCGGGTGATATTTTTCAGGTTGTGCCTGCTCAACGTTGGACACAGAACTTCCCACTCCCGCCCTTTTCACTGTATCGCAGTTTGCGCCGCACGAACCCATCGCCTTTTATGTTCTTTTTCAATTTTGGTGGGTTTCAGGTGATTGGCGCCAGCCCCGAAATCTTGGTTCGTGTGTTTGGCAACGAAGTCACCATTCGCCCCATCGCAGGTACCCGACCCCGGGGCAAAACGCCTGAAGAAGATCTGGAACTGGAACAGGATTTGTTGGCCGATAAAAAAGAATTGGCAGAACACCTCATGCTATTGGATTTGGGCCGTAACGATGTGGGGCGTGTTGCCAAAATTGGAACCGTGCGCCCGACCGAAGAATTCATCGTCGAACGCTACAGCCATGTTATGCATATCGTGTCTAATGTGGTTGGTGAATTGGCCCCTGACCAAGACGCGCTTTCGGCGTTTTTTGCAGGTATGCCGGCAGGTACGGTTTCAGGGGCGCCAAAGGTGCGCGCGATGCAAATCATCGACGAGTTGGAACCCGAAAAACGTGGTGTTTACGGCGGTGGACTGGGCTATTTCAGTGCGGCGGGTGATATGGATATGTGCATTGCACTGCGCACAGCAATCGTAAAGGATGAAAAACTATATATTCAGGCCGGTGGCGGTGTCGTTTATGACAGTGATCCAGAAGCAGAGTATATGGAGACTGTTCATAAATCGAACGCAATCAGGCGCGCAGCAGCGGATGCTGCCATGTTTGTAAAGGGCTCTGGCGGCAACTAAACATGCCGCCGGTTTCGGTGCTTGGTTCAGACGAACCCCTAATTTTCAGCGTCGCTTTGCATCAATTGTGACACAGGAACTACGGCTATATTTTGCGCCCGTTCTTGCAGCGCCCAAATCAGGATTGCGCTCATCGTTTCAGGCCGCAATCGTGCCAAGACCACAATGGGTTCTGATGCACTGTTCGTCGCGCGAAACACAGCACCGTCCAAAAACCGTCGGATTGTACGTTCGTTTTGATCCGCACCATCCAAATCACGATAGATGGTTGCCACAGGTGTCCCTGCTTTGATCGCCTCTTTCGCCAGTGTGTTCAATCCTTTTTCATACACGATCAATCCGTGTCCTGTGCGATTTAGGACCTCTGGCACATGCAGCATGACATCACGGCTTTGTTGCAACGCGCCCGCCTGTCGTTCGATGAAACCAACGGTGCGCGGTAACAAATTCACCAACGCACTAAGAGCGATATCGACATCTTGCACAACGGCTTGGGGTGGCAGATCAGCAAGGATAACGGCCTCTTGCTCCAACTCACGCAGGGATAATAACAACGCATCTGCCGACGGATTTATGGGATCAATGGCAAATGTGACAGGGATTGGCAGGGCTTGAACCAAGTTGGGGTCGATCGCGTTTAATTCATCTGTCATCAACACGATTGATAATTTCGGCTTACCTTCGTCATTCACACGCTCATGTGCATAAAGATCTATCGCCTTACCATAGGGGTCTTCGGTTTCAATCGCATCGACTTGAACTTGGGCTAGGCTGGTGTCGTTGGTTTGATCGTTGGGCATTGTGACATTGGTTTTGTCATCACTTGGGGTGGTTTGATCGCCGCGCCGCAATTGTGGTGCGGCGGGGTCGCTGGGCACCACAATTTGTCCTGATTCCAAACTGGGCGCACGGATTGCTTCTGCATTACCGTGTTCATTCTTGGGTTGTGGGGGGGCTGCTCTTTGGGCTTCTGGCTG
>CAXABH010000247.1:0-3661 GCA_963966925.1 uncultured Rhodobacterales bacterium | reverse complement strand
CAAAGAATCCTTATTTCCCCCTCAAATTCGTCGCAACACTGGGTGAAACTATCTTTACAAGCCGCACAATTGGCTTTTCTCGGTGTCGGACTTTCGCCCCCACGTGTCCGGCGCCGAGAGCAATTGTGGTTGCCAAAGTCGCATTGCATATTACTCTTAGTCGAACAGGAGACGAAATATGCGCGATTTTTATTCTAAAGGCCGGTCGACAGTGTTTGCCGAAAATGGCATGTGCGCCACATCCCATCCTATTGCGGCACAGGCCGCGCTTGGGGTATTAAAGGACGGTGGGAACGCAATGGATGCAGCAATTGCAGGTGCTGTATTGCTGGGCATTTGTGAACCGCAGATGACGGGCATCGGTGGCGATTGCTTTGTTTTATTTTCACCAGCAGGACGCGATGACGTTCTTGCGATGAATGGATCTGGTCGCGCACCCCAAAATATATGCGCAGATACATTGCGGGCGGCGGGACACGATAAAATCCCACTACACGACCCCAGTGCGATTACCGTCCCCACAGCAATTGATGCATTCTGCACCCTAAGCGAGGACTGGGGGAAATTAGGACTAGACCGCATTTTACAACCTGCGATTCAGTATGCGCGCAATGGCGTGGCTGTTGCGCCTAGGGTCGGTTATGATTGGGCGAACCTGTTAGATACGTTCCACGAAACCGCAATACCATTTTATACTAACAACGGATCAGCACCCCAGATTGGAACCCGCTTTGCCTATCCTGGGCAAGCTGATGTTCTGCAACAGATTGCCACCAAAGGGCGAGATGGCTTTTATGCAGGTGATGTCTGCGCAGATATGGTTGACACGCTACGCTCTCTTGGCGGTGTACACACCGAAGAAGATTTTAAAAATGCGCAGGCCAATTACACCAATCCGATTTCTGGATCCTACGGCAAATATGAATTGATTGAGCATCCGCCAAATGGTCAAGGTGCAACAGCAATTTTGATGGCAAACATGCTAAAGAATTTTGACATTTCGTCACTTGATCCCTTTGGAGTTGAACGCGCGCATTTAGAGGCAGAGATTGCCAAACTTGCCTATGACGCGCGAAACCGTTTGATTGCCGATCCAACAGTGACTGACGGGACTGAACGCATGCTGTCCACTGCTTTGGCAAATGAACTGAGCGCGCTTATTTCCAAAAACAAGGTGAACAAACGTGTAAGTGAAATCACAGAGGCCGTTCACAAAGATACAGTATATATTTCAGTGGTAGATCGCGATCGCATGTCTGTTTCACTGATATACTCTATCTTTCATGGGTTTGGATCGGGGATTGCCAGCCGGAAATATGGGGTATTATTTCAAAACCGTGGTGCGGGTTTCAACCTGATTGAGGGTCATCCAAATGAGTTGAAACCGACAAAACGGCCCATGCACACGATTATTCCAGGCATGCTGCGCGAAGGAAATGGCAATGCAATGCCGTTTGGCGTGATGGGCGGGCAATATCAACCCTGCGGACATCTGCGCGTTCTTTCGAACCTAGTCGATTATGAAATGGATATCCAAGCGGCTCTGGATGGACCAAGAAGCTTTGCAGAAGGTGATGTTCTAGATGTTGAACCCAGCTACGATCCAGCAGTCGTGCAAGGTTTGGTTGATTTAGGGCACGACGTTAATCAAACAATGCCACCCATTGGCGGCGCACAAGCAATCTTGGAAAACAGTGATGGGTTCTTAGTTGGCGGGTCAGATCCGCGCAAAGATGGATGTGCGATCGGGTACTAATTCAACTGGAAGTGCAGCGGGTACTGGCCATCTTGGAATGGACCAAACATATCTGGAATGTCAGGATGCTCAACTGGTTCGCCAGAATAATCCGCGACTAGGTTTTGTTCTGAAACGTATGCGACGTAAAACGAATGATCGTTTTCAGCCAACAAATGATAGAACGGTTGCTCTTTTGTTGGGCGACTGTCTTCTGGAATAGACTCGTACCATTCGTCCGTGTTCGCAAACTCGGGATCAACATCAAACACAACACCGCGAAACGGATGTTTGCGATGACGCACGATCTGGCCAAGATTATATTTTGCAAACTGTTGATTCATACACACAAATACCCCCGAGTTCGCTGAATACTGATTTATGCCTAATTTGTCTAGGATCACATTCGTTAAAACAGGAAACAATCCGTGATCAATTGGGCGACATTCCTTGTCCAAACGTGTAGACTTGAGCGCCTTCGTAACTTTTGGTAGTATTCTATCATAATATCAGCAGTTTCACACAATTATACTTTTTTAAGTTGCGAGTTTTAGCTACAATGATCTCAATAAAAAAGAGCGAGAGGCAATTATGAGCAGTACCCTTCGCGCAGTTATCTTAATCCTTCTAGTGGCCTCTTGCGGCGTTGCCCGTTACAGCCCACCAAGAAATTTGGACAATGCGTGCTCTATTTTGGCACAGCGACCGGCGTTTGATCGGGCATTTCAGGCTGCAAAACGTAAATGGGGCGTCCCCGTGCACGTACAGATGGCAATCATCCACCAAGAAAGTAGATTCAAATCGGATGCGCGCACCCCAATGAAATATATCCTTGGAGTTATCCCCACAGGTCGGCAAAGTTCCGCATATGGATACTCTCAGGCGCTTGATGGCACTTGGAAAGAATATCGCCAATCAACAGGGCGCTTTGGCGCACGACGCAATGACATTTATGATGCTGCTGACTTTATCGGCTGGTATCTTGCCGCGTCCAATCGCACATTGGGCATATCCCTCAGCGACACTCGGAACCAGTATCTTGCCTATCACGAAGGCCGCACAGGTTATAAGCGCGGTTCGTACAATTCAAAACGATGGTTGTTAGACGTTTCAGCCAAGGTACGCGCGCGCGGCAAAACATACGAACGCCAATTACGCAGTTGTGGACGCACTTAGGTTAATCTGTTTGAGTACGCTGCATAATTTCAAGTGATACATTGAACAGGCTTGAGCGGAGTTTTCCGCCAAGCTGCAAATCGTCCAAAACGAAAATTGTACGCTCGCCACTTTCATTGAAAAGTGTCCATTGACGCAGGTCAACTTCGGGTCCAGTAAAATAGAAATCCATCCGCCCCCGTTCAGGGTGGTCAGGATCCTGAACGCTTAGGATCGTCGCTGTTCCATCGTAGTGGTGTCCTACAACCATACGCGAATTTTCCAGATCAACGCGTTTTGCCAACACTAACCCAAGGGGCGTTTTATCCAATGGATAATTTTGTGGCAGTCCATCCCCCTGCGGATCAAATACTGAAACTGTATTTGATATTGCTAATACCAAAGCTGAGTTGGGAGGATCGTATTCAAATCGAATGCGCCCTGGACGCAGAATATAAATGTCACCCGAATCCCGCGTGCCATCCGCATTGATTTGCTGAAACGATGATTGTGCTGCCGTCATCTTATTCAGATACTCTGACAATGCGCCCAACGACAATTTGTCAGCAAAGGCAGAGGTAGAAACCAAAAGGGACGAGATCGCAGCAGCGATAGCAATTTTATTCATAACACCAACATAATTAACCCATTTAGACGATGGTACCCCAATCACGCATTGGTGAAGAGGGGTATGATGAAATGCGCGATTTATTGCTGCTCTGGCACAAGGATTTCACGCTTACCAACGTGGTTTGCAGCCGAAATCAAACC
>CAXABH010000246.1:0-3666 GCA_963966925.1 uncultured Rhodobacterales bacterium | reverse complement strand
ACGGCGCAGCAGAATACAGAAATTGTCAAACCAAGTGATCACACCCTGCAATTTTACACCATTTATTAAAAATACAGTTACAGATATTTTCTGTTTCCGGACGTGATTTAAAAACGCATCTTGTAAATTTTGACGGTCGGATGCCATGATTTGGGCCTCTTCTTATAATTGTTTGTTCTTCGCTCAACCGATGTGAATATAGGGTAACAGCCAAAATTTCAAATGACAACGCCAGAATATCAAATTATCGCCGCCAAATTGAGGGCGACAATAGTGCGATAACCACTAGAATTTCAAGCCGGCCCAAGATCATTGCAAGAGCCAGCGATAATTTAAACAAAACAGGTGCCGCGATCAAATCGATGTCTGGCAACATCATCACATCCAGCAGCGGCCCTGTGTTCGTCAGAGCTGCAAAAACCAACACACAGGCCTGTTCGAAATCCAGATGCAGCGCGGAAAACAAAACCGTAAAGGCCGCAATAGCCACCAAATAAATCATGAAAAACACCCAGGCAATGTTTGCGCCCTGTCTTAGATCACCGCGTAAATGCGACCGTGATTGACCAACACTAGAAGGATAGGTCATCTTGTCCAATTCACGACGCACACTTAGGTATAATACATAAACACGTAGTAATTTTGCCCCCCCTGCCGTGGTTGCGAACCCTCCGCCGATAAAAGCCAACCCCATAAATAGTACAAATGGCGTATCCAGTCCCGACCACGCTTGCGCATCCTGCCAGTATTCACTGATGAACCCCGTCGTTGTCACAAAAGAAGCAACCGTAAACAGCGCGCCCCAAAATGCCTTTAGTGCAGATAACAGTTCATCATCACTTTCAATCCCCAAGGCAATGGCCCAATGGCGTAAAAAAAGAAGCAGAGGCACGCCAACAATCAGCACAGTTGCCAATCGCAATTCCACATCACGCCGCAGTCCACCCAAATTTAAACGACCATGATCTGTTGTAAAACTCAGCCGTGTAATTGCAAAAACGAAAAACGCAAAAACGAACGCTTCACTTAAAAAGCCCGCTCCACCGCCTCCATTTCCAAGAGCGATACCAGATGTGGACATGGTCGACATCGCATAGATTAACGCATCATTCACAGGCATTTGAGAGAGAAACAGTAGTATAAAAAGGAACAAGGTTAGCCCTAAGTAAACCGGAAACAGCTCTCTTGTCTGTCGATAAAGCAGATGTGTTGTTTGTGACGAATTCAAACCATGCCCAACAGCGCCAACCTGTTGTTTTGTTTGTGCAGCAACTTCATATCCACCGATGTTTAAGGGGGCAAATATTGCCCCAGCTGCGATCCAAATAAGCGCACCGCCCCCCCAAGCCACGAATGCACGCCAGAAATGCAATGCATCTGACAATCGCGTATCTTCAAACACACGCAAACCAGTTGTGGTCAGCGCACCAACCATATCCAAATAGGCGTTTAGATAACTGGTGTTCATGATGATTTGCTGAACAGGCAAAGCGAGAAAAGCGGGAAGCACAAAATATACCAATCCCAAGTCCATCAATAACGAAAGACCCCCACCCTGTGATTTGCGAGAGGACAATGTGATCCCCATAATCACAACAAACGATAGCCCCAATAACCCCGAATAGAAAAACGTGCGTGATTGCCAGTGTTCTTCTGCCAATAAACAAAAAATTGCAGGCACCCACATAGCAATCGCTGTGATACACATCAGTTTTAAAAATAAGGGTAAATTTGAAAACGTGCTTTGCATGTCGACCACCGCACAGATCAGAAAAAGTCGATGGAAACCTGAAGCAACCGTTCCAGTTCCGGCACATCCTTTGCCAAGGCAAAAATCGCCAAAATATCGCCGTCTTCGATCCGCAAGCCCCCAGTTGGTTTCAACATTTCTCCATTCTTTAACACACCGCCAATCAAAACCCCTTCTGGGAAATTGATATCACGCACACGCTGACCTGCGATGGGTGAGGTATTAAGAACCTGCGCCTCGATAATCTCTGCCTCGGCATCTCCGATAGAATACACATCACGTACGCGACCGTGTCGGATATGGCGCAAAATCGAACTTACCGTGGTTGCACGTGGATTGATGTGCGCATCAATCCCCAACGCCCCCATCATTGGAACCATCGTTGGATCATTAATCAGCGCAATGGCCATTTTACATCCCATCGATTTGGCGCGTACGGCTGCCAACATGTTGGTTTTATCGTCATCCGTAATCGCTAAAACCGCATCAGCACGTCCAATCCCCGCCTCATTCAACAGGATGCTATCCAAACCATCGCCGTTTAAAACAATTGTGCGCTCTAATGCATCGGCCGCCTCTTCTGCGACAGAGCGGTTGCGTTCAATCACCTTGATGCGCATGCGCCGGTCATCTTTTTCCAACGCGTGCGCCACACGTTGTCCAACGTTACCACCACCGATGACGACAATGCGTTCTTGTGTTGCGGTGGATTTGCCGAAAATTTCTGTCGTGCGCAGCCGATCTTGGTGATGACACATGACATAGCATTCATCCCCAGCAAACAATTGATCCCCCGCCTCTGGTGCGAACAAAACGCCCTGACGTCGTACCCCAACCACGATTGAACGCAGCGTTGAAAACAAATCCGTCAATTGCCGCAGCGGTGTGTTAATCACCGGACAGTTTTCATCTAGGCGAAATCCCAACAACTGCGCCTGTCCATCTAGGAAACTTTCAGTATCAAAAGATGTGGGCGCCGAAAGGCGTTTAAGCGCGGCTTCGGCAACTTCAAGTTCTGGTGAAATCACCACATCAATTGGCAAATGATCCCGACGATATAAGTCGGAATAAATCGCATCCAAATAGGATTGGGACCGCAGGCGCGCGATTTTGCGGGGTATCCCGAAAATGGAATGCGCTACTTGGCACACAACCATGTTGACTTCGTCAGAATGGGTTGCGGCGATAATCATATCCGCATCATTCGCCCCTGCCCGTTCTAAAACGTCAGGATAAGAGGCAAACCCCGAAACACCGTTCACATCCAACGTATCCGTTGCGCGCCGCACCAATGCTTCGTTATTGTCAACAACAGTGACGTCATTGCGCTCACCTGCGAGGTGACGGGCAATTTGCCAGCCTACTTGTCCTGCACCGCAGATCACAACTTTCATCTCAGTGTCCTTCGACTACGAAACCAAGCAGTCAAATCCTTGTCAGATCGCGCAAAGGCGGTCAATCGAATTCGAAACTAGGCCTCCTCTGATGTTTTCGCCTTATTCCCAGAAACCACGCCCAATGATTTTAATTTTCTATGCAATGCAGAACGTTCCATTCCAACAAAATTCGCAGTTTTTGAGATATTCCCCCCGAAACGGTTGATTTGGGTGATCAGGTATTCGCGTTCAAATGCCTCGCGGGCCTCTCTTAACGGAAGTGTGGCCCAATTCGTGGAAATACTTGCGCCCTCTGTTGCGCTCGTCGTTTTTTGCGTATCCGTTGGAATTTCCTCGGCCGTGATTGGACCTGTTCCATCCGATAAAATCAGAATGCGTTCAATCACATTTTTCAACTGTCGCAGATTTCCGGGCCAAGGCAATGTTTGCAATAACGCAGTCGCATCATCAGACAATTTTCGCACATTCAAACCTTGTGTTTGATTGAAATGCTCAATGAAGTGATCAGCCAATTCGGGG
>CAXABH010000245.1:0-3669 GCA_963966925.1 uncultured Rhodobacterales bacterium | reverse complement strand
ATGCAGCCAAACGAAAACGGCGCGCCAATCCTGTTAATTGATGAATTAGATCGCACAGATGAACCGTTTGAAGCATTCTTGTTAGAGGCGTTGTCAGATTTTCAGGTTACAATCCCAGAGCTTGGAACAATCAAAGCACCAGAACCCCCAATCGTGATCCTAACGTCGAACCGAACAAGAGAGGTCCATGATGCGCTGAAACGGCGCTGCCTGTATCATTGGGTAGATTATCCCAACTTTGAGCGCGAGGTCAGCATTTTGAATGCGCGCGCACCAGAGGTTTCACAGGCACTAAGTGAAGAGGTGATCGCCTTTGTCCAAGCGCTACGCACAGAAGATCTGTTTAAAAAACCAGGTGTCGCAGAAAGTATCGATTGGGCGAAATGTTTGCTTGCTCTAGATGTTGTCGCCCTTAGCCCAGAGGTGATTTCAGACACGCTTGGGGCTGTGTTGAAATACCAAGACGACATTGCCAAAATACAAGGGTCTGAGGCCAAACGTATTCTGGATGAAGCCAAGGCAGGACTAGCAGAGGCATCTGCATAAATGGTCGAATATGTCCCGCTGGAAATTCCAGATAACCCAAAGCTTGCCCAAAATATAATTCATTTTGGACGCGCATTGCGGCGCGCGGGATTGCCCATTGGAACTGGGCGCGTCATTGATGCCATCGATGCGGTCAAAGCCGCTGGATTTACCAATCAACAGGATTTTTATTGGACGCTGCACGCCTGTTTTGTGAACCGACCCGAACATCGTGCGGTATTTGCACAGATTTTCAGGCTATACTGGCGTGATCCACGGTATCTGGAACATATGATGTCTATGATGTTGCCCGCAGTGCGCGGCGTCCAAGAAGAGCGCGCGGCCCAAGCCGCAGAAAAACGCGCGGCAGAGGCATTATTGGATGGGATGCAGCCAGATATGCCAAAGCCAGAGGAAGATGACGAAAACGAAGAAACCATGATCGAAGTTGATGCATCCTTTACCGCATCAACAAAGGAACGTTTGAAAACCCTGGATTTTGAGCAGATGAGCACAGCCGAAATTGCTGCGGCAAAACGTATGCTGTCACGCCTGACTTTGCCTGTCAAACCCATTTTGTCACGGCGCACAAAATCCAGCCACTTAATGGCGCAGGTTGATCCTGCGCGAACCCTCCGCGCGGCAATGCGCCAAGGCGGTGAATTTGATGGGTTGCGGTTCAAAAAACAACGGATCAGATGGCCCAATCTGGTTGTCCTGTGTGATATTTCAGGATCGATGAGCCAATATAGCCGTATGGTGCTTCACTTTCTCCATGCGGTTGCCAATCAAAAAGGGGCGGGCTGGGCCAAGGTGCATGCTTTTACGTTTGGGACACGTTTGACAAATATTTCCCGTCATTTGGCGAACAAGGATGTGGACGCCGCCCTTGCCGCCGCAGGAAACGAGGCCCAAGATTGGGAAGGGGGGACGCGCATTGCCGCCTGCTTGCATGATTTCAATCGTGACTGGTCGCGTCGTGTTATGGGGCAGGGGGCCGTTGTGATGCTGATCACAGATGGCTTGGACCGTGATGATGAATATGATTTGTCGCGTGAAATGCAACGCCTGCAGCTAGGTGCAAAACGCTTGATTTGGTTAAATCCACTGCTGCGTTGGGATGGATTTGCACCAAGGGCTGGTGGAATTACTGCAATGCTACCATACGTGGATAGCTTTCGCGCCTCGCATTCAGTCGCATCATTGGAAGATTTGGCTCATGTGATCTCTGCTCCAAATGATCGGGGTGAACTGGCGCGGATGCTTTCGGATATGCGCGCGGCTGCGTGATAGAAGGATAGGACTATGGATCGATTTGAAAACATCCCAGAAACAGCCCTGCGATGGCACCAAGAGGGCAAGGGGGCGGTTTTGGCCACCGTGGTCGAAACATGGGGCTCCGCCCCGCGTCGTGTTGGAGGGCAATTGGTCATCAATAGCCAAGGTGAAATGGAGGGATCCGTTTCAGGGGGCTGTGTCGAAGGTGCCGTTGTTTTAGAGGCAATCGAAGCCTTGGAAAAAGGCATCCACATGGTCTTGGAATATGGGGTCAGCGATGGGGATGCCTTTGCCGTTGGGCTGGCCTGTGGCGGGAAAATTCGCATTTTGGTGGAACCTGTTGGCGATGTCATGCCCGTTTCCCTACTGGAAAAATTGGTTCAGGCGCGTGCTACCCGCAGGGCTGTTGCCTATGTCGTTAATGTGAAAACAGGCGCGCGCTCAGTTGTGTCCCAAGGCTATGACGCGCGCTTTCGTATGGATCGTTCAGGGTTTGAGGAAGATCAGGATACATTCGTTGGTATTCATAATCCCCCACTTCGAATGGTTATCGTAGGCGCGGTGCACATTGCACAAGCATTGGTTCCAATGGCACGCATTGCTGGATTTGACCCCTATCTGATAGACCCGCGAGAAAGTTTTGGTTCCTCAGCGCGTTTTCCCGATACCCCGAATTTGGATGACTGGCCGGATGAGGCGATGGAAAAACTGGGGGCTGATGCACGCACTGCCTTGGTTTTATTGACTCATGATCCGAAATTGGACGATCCTGCATTAGAGATTGGACTAAAGTCTGACTTATTTTATATAGGCGCGCTTGGATCATCGCGCACCCATGCAAGACGTGTGGACCATCTTGGGGCGCTGGGGTTCTCAGAGCATCAAATCGGGCGCATACATGGGCCAATTGGATTGAATATTGCTGCTGCAACCCCTGCCGAGATTGCGGTTTCGATCATGGCGGAAGTCTTGGCAAAATTGCGGGTTCCAGCATGAAATTCGGAACATTCTTTGTTGATGACGCCATAGGCGCAATATTGGCACATTCGATACAGACACCCAATGGACGCATGCGCAAGGGTATTGTGATTTCTCAAGATGATGTAGCGGCGCTGAAATCTGCGGGCATTGAATCGCTAACAGCCGCCAAATTAGAGCAGGGCGATGTCCATGAAAATGAGGCAGCCCAGCAGTTTGCGCAGGCGATTTGCCCAGATCCAGCGGCGGTTGGCCTATCACTAACGGCACCATTCACGGGGCGCGTGAACATAATCGCGGACGGGCCGGGGATTGTGCAATTGGACGCGGCACGTCTGATCAAAGCCAATTCAGTTGATCCGATGATTACAGTCGCTACAATTCCTGAGTTTCAGCAAATGACAGCGGGCGGATTGGTCGCAACAATCAAAATCATCAGCTATGGCGTGCATCAATCGAAATTGGATCAGGCCTGTGAATTGGGGCAAAGCAGTATTCACATGTCAGCGCCAAAATTAACGTCTGCTGACTTAATAATTTCCAACACCGATGGTGGTGCTGGGGACAAAGGCAAGGACGCGATTGCCGCGCGTCTTGAAGCATTGGGTGTTACATTAGGCCATGTGGTCATGGTGCCCCATGACGCACACAGCATGTCGGCAGCAATCAAATCATCAACGGCTGATTTGATCATGATCCTTTCTGGAACGGCTACGTCAGACTGGGCCGATACCGCGCCTAATGCAGTTGCGCAGGCCGGTGGTCATGTGCGCCGCTTTGGCATGCCTGTTGATCCAGGGAACTTATTGTTTTTGGGGGAAGTTGGGTCAAGGCAAAGTTCAACGCTTAGCATGGGAACTGTACGACAGACACAGCAGAGCAGAACAA
>CAXABH010000244.1:0-3671 GCA_963966925.1 uncultured Rhodobacterales bacterium | reverse complement strand
ACGATGGAGGCGGCCGCAATGGCGCAAGTGCCACTGTGTGGGACGGATTGGTACCCAGGCAAACCAGGCACAAGTTACTAAATAAATCTTGATTGGGTGTGCATCAGTGTGCACCCTTTTTTACAATAAAACAAAAAAGACAGGGGATAAGATCATGGCAACAGATCTTGCAAAATTTGCCGAAGAAAACGGCGTGAAATATTTCATGATTTCCTTTACGGATCTCTTTGGAGGTCAGAGGGCGAAATTAGTACCAGCAAGAGCAATCGCAGACATGCAAGAAGACGGTGCTGGCTTTGCAGGTTTCGCAACATGGCTGGACCTTACTCCAGCGCATCCAGATATGTTGGCGGTTCCTGATCCTGAGGCGGTAATAATTTTGCCATGGAACAAGGAAATCGCATGGGTTCCTGGCAATTGCGTCATGGAAGACGAAGATGTCGCCCAAGCACCGCGGAACGTTTTGCGCAAACTGATTGCGGAAGCTGCTGAAGAAGGCATGCACGTAAAAACAGGGATTGAAGCCGAGTTCTTTCTCTTAACGCGTGAGGGTGACGAAATTTCCGATAGCCATGATACCGCGGCGAAACCGTGTTATGACCAACAAGCCTTCATGCGTCGATTGGATGTGATCCGGGAAATCAGTGATTATATGTTGGAATTGGGTTGGAACCCCTACCAAAACGATCACGAAGACGCGAATGGCCAGTGGGAAATGAACTGGGACTTTGACGATGCGCTTAAGACCGCTGACAAGCATAGTTTCTTTAAGTTTATGGTAAAGTGTGTTGCTGAAAAACACGGCTATCGCGCCACGTTCATGCCAAAGCCCATTGAAGGCCTAACGGGTAATGGTTGTCACGCGCATATCTCGGTTTGGGATGCACCCGGCGCAGCTGCCAAAACAAACGTGTTTGCGATGGAACCAAATGATAGTAGCCAAACGGCAGAGCTTGGTTTGTCCGAGCAGGGGCGCCATTTCCTAGGTGGGATCATGAACCATGCCTCTGCACTGGCAGCGATCACCAATCCTACGGTTAATAGCTATAAGCGGATTAACGCACCGCGCACAACATCAGGGGCAACATGGGCACCAAACACGGTGACATGGACAGGAAATAACAGAACGCACATGGTACGTGTTCCTGGACCTGGCCGTTTTGAATTGCGCTTGCCCGATGGCGCAGTAAATCCATACTTGTTGCAAGCTGTTATTATCGCTGCAGGTTTGTCTGGGGTTAGATCAAAAGCAGACCCAGGTAAGCGGCACGATATTGATATGTATGCCGAAGGGCATAAAGTACGCGGTGCGCCAAAACTGCCACTGAACATGTTGGATGCGATGCGTGAATATGACAAAGACAAAGGCCTAAAAGCGGCAATGGGTGAAGAGTTTTCAGCAGCCTATTTGAAAATGAAAATGCAGGAGTGGAATGATTTCTGCGGTCACTTTAGCCAGTGGGAAAAAGATAATACTTTGGATATTTGAGTATTATCAACGCATATACGATCAGAAACGCGTCCCAAGTTGGGGCGCGTTTTGTCTTACTGGATCCAGCAGCGTTGTTGAGAGATTTTGGCGAACCCCACCATTGCCAGTGACATGACAAGCGCGGATATTGTTGCGGGGTCCAGTCCGATGACACGATATGCAAAATAGGCCGTCACAATTGTGCCCAGCAGTGAGATGATGAAAACACCCACTGCTATCTGGCGTCTTAAAATTAACAAAATACTTCCAACACCGCCGCCGAAAACAGAAATTGCAAAGGCAGCAGTTGCCCAAGACGGACGGTTGTTGATGATAAGTTGATGCACCTCGGGCATTTGCGCGACGACGGATGGATCATTTTGTATGATGTAGTTCCAGCATCCAACGATATTCCACAGCAGTGCAACCACTGCAATAATCCAGAACATTAGTGTTGGTTTGTTTGTCATTGATCTCAGTCCTTTGATGTACTCATCTATTGTCATTTTGATTAAACCTTAGGGTATTTTATTTTCCTATAGGTAATAATAATTGACTTGTGGGAATGTAACTGCTCAGATGCATTTAGCATTTAATAATAGGAAAGGACGCATTATGACAAAGAGAGTGGCAATTCTTGGTGCTGGCCCATCTGGGCTTGCTCAGCTTAGAGCGTTTCAGTCTGCACAATCAAATGGCGATGATATTCCCGAGATTGTGTGTTACGAAAAACAATCTGACTGGGGTGGGCTATGGAATTACACTTGGCGCACAGGGGTCGACCAATATGGTGAGCCAGTCCATGGATCCATGTATCGTTACCTTTGGTCTAATGGTCCAAAAGAAGGTCTGGAATTTGCTGATTATTCCTTTGAAGAACATTTTGGTAAACAAATTGCCTCTTATCCGCCACGTGCAGTTTTGTTTGATTACATAAAAGGCCGCGTTGAAAAGGCCGGTGTGCGCGATTGGATAAAATTTGAAACGGCTGTTAAACATGTGTCCTACGAAAATGGAAAATTTCATGTCACTGTTCGTGATCTTCCATCGGATACAATGACGACAGAAGAATTCGATCACGTTATTTGTTGTACTGGCCACTTCAGTACGCCCAACGTACCACAATTCGACGGATTTGAAAAATTTCCAGGCCGTATACTTCATGCGCATGATTTCAGAGACGCGGTTGAGTTTAAAGGCCAAGATATTCTTATAATTGGGACGTCTTATTCAGCAGAGGATATTGGCTCTCAGTGTTGGAAATACGGCGCTAAGTCGATTACGGTATCTCATCGTACCGCCGCGATGGGGTATGATTGGCCAGACAACTGGGCAGAAGTGCCGCTATTGACCAAAGTGGATGGCAAAACAGCACATTTTAAGGATGGCACGTCACGTGATGTGGATGCGATCATCTTGTGTACTGGCTATCAGCATTCGTTCCCGTTTATGTCGGATGATCTGACCTTGCGAACGGCGAACCGTCTGGCGACCGCTATGCTGTATAAAGGGGTCGCATTCGCGCCAAATCCGGATCTATTCTATATTGGCATGCAGGATCAGTGGTTCACCTTTAATATGTTTGATGCACAGGCATGGTGGGCGCGCGATGTCATAATGGGGAAAATTAGCATCCCAGATCAAGCCGCGATGAACGCAGATATTGCAGAGCGCGAAAAGCGCGAGGATACTGGTGAAACCGATTACGACGCAATTTGGTATCAGGGTGATTACATCAAAGAACTGGTGGCTGAAACGGATTACCCGTCTTTTGACGTCGAGGGCGCATGTATGGCCTTTAAGGAATGGAAAGGACATAAAAAACAGGGCATTATGACGTTCCGTGACAATGGTTATAAATCAGTTATGACTGGAACGATGGCACCAAAACACCATACACCGTGGAAAGATGCCATGGATGATAGTTTGGAAGTTTATTTGCAGAACTGATGAGGCTCTAGAGGCTGAAACGTAGTTGAAAACCTGCGACCATTCAGATCCTAATAGGTCCGTTCAATTGGGTCTATTAGCAGTAAATTTTACATCACAAGCATTAGATTTGGTCACTATGACAAGCTGACCTATCTACTTAATTTCACCCTTTAGGACTTGAAAGGGGGTAGGGGGTGTGACCTTACTTACCCAATAGTAAGTGTTTCCGAATTCCATGATGAACCATCCTGCCCACATCTCTTCTCCC
>CAXABH010000243.1:0-3706 GCA_963966925.1 uncultured Rhodobacterales bacterium | reverse complement strand
GGATTGATCCATCATCCTGCGGAAAAACAAATGTTCCGCAGGACTAAGCAGGTGGGGAAACGGATCAAACTCGGGCCTTAGAATGACGATAGATTGACCCTGATGCCTAATCGCATAGTTTGGTTCATACGCCTTATTCCAGATGTCATAAATGGGATAGGTGCTATCGATTAACTGCACCGCTGGGGCAAAGGTGAAGCGCGCGCGTGCGATGTGTTCGGGGGGATATGCGGCCAGTGTTTCTGCGGCATCCCCGGTGTTATCCGCTGCGTGATAGGCCTGTCGCAATGCGATTTCAATTTTGGCGATATCGGCCAAATAGGGAAAGCGTTTGACGGGATCAAACCCGTCCAAGAATACGCCAAAATTTGCGCCAAACTGCTGCAGTATCGGTGATTTAGGGGGGTGGGTGCGGCAATAGATGCCCGCAATGTTTCGAAAATTTGTTTCCCCCAACAGCGCGCGAATGGCGGGAAAGGCGGTTTCTAAGGCATCCGACAGGCTGGCGATCACAGTATTGCGATAAACTGCAAAACGCCGTGTCGCGCTGTCATGTTCAGGTGCGATGATGTCTGCTGGTGTGGGCAATTCGGGGCGCATCAACGCGCGTGTAAAGGCATCTTGGTTCATGCAACGGCCCTATTGGGTGTCATGATCTGCGCTGCACGCGTGACTTCGTGATACAGCGTATCCCATTCGGGAACATCGGTGTCCCATTCAATCAAAGTGGGTAATGGGCCGGTTTTGGCAATCACCCTTTCATATAATTCCCACACAGGATCAACCACGGGCGCACCGTGTGTGTCGATCAACAGTTTATGTCCTGCTTCGCTAATCTCTTCATCATGGCCGCCCAAATGCACTTCACCAATCAAATGCATGGGGTAGGCATCTAAATAACGTTCAATATCCCAATCCATATTTTCGCACGACACAAAGACATTGTTCACATCCAGCAGCAAACCACATCCTGTGCGATGTGCAATTTCAGACAAAAATTCACACTCATCATAGGTGCTGTGTTGAAACCCCAAATAGCTAGATGGATTTTCCAACAGCATTTGGCGCCCCAATGTTGATTGCACCAAATCAATATGGTCAATCACACGATTAAGTGTGTTTCGATCATAGGGAAGGGGCAGTAAATCATTCAAAAACCCGATGTCATGCGTTGACCAGGCAAGGTGTTCGGAAAACTGTGCAGGGTTTAGCCAATCACACAGCTCTTTAACCCGGGTTAGATGGTCAGGATCAATGCCCCGTTCTGACCCAATGGACAGGCCAACCCCATGCACAGAAAATTCATAGTGTTCGCGTAATGCGCGCAGTTGCGCGATTGGGCGCCCCCCTGATCCCAGATAGTTTTCCGCATGAACCTCTAGCCATCCTAAAGCGGGGGGATGCGTTAGGATGTCTGCATAATGCTGGGGTTTATACCCAACACCGACAGTTTTTGGCAGCATGGTTTGTGCCAGTGCGGATTGACGATCAGTAATCATTTAGGGGCGCTTAGTTTTTTATGAATTATGCTGGTAGATCGCGTTCTAATGCTTCTAACGATCCTTTGCGCATTGCGCCGTCGTCCATCGCGGGCAATTCGATGCTGATGCAGGTGCCTTCGTCAACCAATGTCCATGCATTGCCTTGATAATCAACGGTTGATGATCCAGCGCATGTTGTGCCTGGTCCTGCGGCACAATCGTTTTCACCTGCTAATGAAACGCCGAAACATTTTTCTTTGCTGCCTGCATGTGTGATGGTTGCTGTGCCTGCCACAGCCGCGGCAACGGCGCCTGCGATGGCAAGTGTTTTGACTGAATTTCACATGATTTCATTCCCTTTTCGGTTGTGCGTGACCGTATCGGTCTGCCATAGGCTAAATCGGGAATGCGTATTATTTCCAATCACAGGCGCGTGTGTCACGTCCCTGTGATCTGGTGTGATTATTTTGGCGGCTCAGCGTGATCATTTGATATGAAAAAGGGGGCAAATTGAAACGTTGCCCCCCAGAATTCATGAAAATTATGCGCTAATGTTACAGCTGATCTGGTGCCTTGGCTTCGATTGTGAGGCTGTTCACAATCTCTTCAAGTGTGCTGGTTGACGTTTGTTTTTGACCCAAACGACGTATAGAAACGCTGCGCTCTTCTACTTCGCGTTTTCCGCAGGCCAAGATGACAGGCACCTTTGACACAGAGTGTTCGCGCACCTTATAGTTGATTTTTTCGTTGCGCAGATCCAGTTCGGCACGTATGCCGTTTGCGCGCAGTGCCGCGACAACTTCCTGACAATATTCGTTTGCGTCCGATACAATTGCTGCAACAACAACCTGACGCGGCGCCAACCATAGTGGTAGGCGGCCCGCGCTACTTTCTATTAAGATACCGATGAAACGTTCAAACGATCCCAAAACTGCACGGTGCAACATTACGGGGCGGTTTTTCTGACCATCCTCTGCGATGTAATTTGCGTCCAACCGTTCTGGCAGAACAAAATCGACCTGCAATGTGCCACACTGCCAATCCCGTCCAATCGCGTCTGTCAGAACGAATTCCAGTTTAGGGCCATAAAATGCGCCTTCACCTGGGTTCAGTTCAAAATCATACCCGGCGGCTTCTGTCGCGCTGCGCAGAGCGTTTTCTGATTTGTCCCAAACTTCATCACTGCCTGCGCGCTGTTCGGGGCGATCAGAAAACTTAATCGAAAAGTTTTCAAATCCCAGATCACGATAGATGTTTGACAGAAATTCAATGAATTTCTTAGTCTCTTCCTCGATCTGGTCTTCACGACAGAAAATATGCGCGTCATCTTGGGTAAATCCGCGCACACGCATAATTCCATGCAAAGCGCCCGAAGGTTCATATCGATTACAGCTGCCAAATTCAGCCATGCGCAATGGTAGATCCCGATAGGATTTCAAACCCTGATTATAGACCTGTACGTGACAGGGGCAGTTCATGGGTTTCAACGCGTTGACGGCCTTTTCGCGCGCATGTTCTTCGTCCACTTCGACGATAAACATGTTTTCCTGATATTTATCCCAGTGGCCTGAGGCCTCCCATAATTTGCGATCAACAACTTGGGGTGTGTTCACCTCGACATATCCGCCCCGTTCCTGTTGACGGCGCATATAGTCCTGAAGGGTTGTGTAAATTTTCCAACCATTTGGGTGCCAAAAGATTTGGCCAGGGGCCTCTTCTTGCATGTGGAACAGATCCATTTCGCGGCCCAATTTGCGGTGGTCGCGCTTTGCAGCCTCTTCCAGCATGGTCAAGTGCGCCTTTAGCTGTTCTTTGTTCAAGAAGGCTACACCATAGATCCGCTGCAACTGTTCGCGTGAGCTATCCCCGCGCCAATAGGCACCGGCAACATGCATCAATTTAAACCCATCAGCGGGAACCTGACCTGTGTGTTGTAGGTGCGGACCGCGGCATAAATCCTGCCATTCGCCGTGCCAATACATCCGGATGGGTTCGTTGCCAGGGATGGATTCAATCAATTCAACCTTAAAGGGTTCGTTGATGTCCTTGTAATGTTGGATCGCGCGATCACGCTCCCAGACCTCGGTACGCACGCCGTCGCGCAGATTGATGATGTCCTTCATCTTTTTCTCAATCAGGCCCAGATCCTCTGGGGTGAACGGCTCTTTGCGATCAAAATCATAGTACCAGCCATTGTTGATGACTGGACCAATAGTAACCTTAAC
>CAXABH010000242.1:0-3713 GCA_963966925.1 uncultured Rhodobacterales bacterium | reverse complement strand
CCTTATGTTGCCGCGGGCGCTTGGGGAAAAATTATATGAACCTGTTATTCGTCGCGCTGCGGGTTTGGTTGCGCTCAGTGAACAGCCAAATGAAGACACCTATGAACGCGTATTTGCACATTGCGATGTTTTGGTGATTGGGGCTGGTCCTGCAGGATTGTGGGCCGCCTATCAATTGGCGCAGTCGGGATTGGATGTCATTCTTGCTGATGAAGATTTCCGCATGGGCGGGCGTCTAAATAGCGAAGTTGACGAAATCGGCGGCAAACCAGCGGCAGATTGGGCGGCCGAAATGGTTGCGACCATGGGGCAAATGGAAAACCTGCGTCTTATGACACGCACGACTGTGACAGGTGCCTATGATGGTGGCATCTATAGCGCGGTTGAACGTGTATCCCATCACATGAATGTGCGTGGCGGGGATCGCCCCTTGGAAACCTTTTGGCGTATTCATGCGAAACGCGCGGTTTTGGCTGCAGGTGCATTGGAACGCACAATTGGTTTTGCAAACAACGATCGTCCCGGCATTATGCAGGCGGGTGCTGTGCGCAGTTATCTACATCGCTATGGTGTGGCGACTGGAAAACGTGTGGTGGTTTTTGGCAACAACGACAACGCATTCCGCACAGCCCATGATTTGTCCGCTGCAGGAGTTGAGGTCGCGGCCTATGTCGATGCACGTGCAGATGCGACGATTGACGGCGATTTTCCAATGTATCGTGGGGCGCATGTGACGGATACCAAAGGGCGTCTGGGCCTAACCTCGGTTCAGATTAGGGATGCCCAAGGACACCACACCGTCTCTGCAGATTGTTTGGCGGTCTCTGGTGGGTGGAACCCAACGGTCCATATGACCTGCCACATGAACGCGCGTCCAACGTGGAATGAAGCCATCGCCAGCTTTGTTCCAACTGCAGGATCTGTTCCTGGATTGTCCGTGGTTGGATCTGCGGCGGGCCACATGTCAACTGCGGATTGTTTTGAAAGCGCGCGCGATATTGTGGCGCAGGTTGCAGGTGATCTGGGAAAATCCGCGCCCACACAGGCGCTGCCCACTGCGGAAAACGCAGCCTATGCAATTGAACCGCTTTGGGCTGTTCCAGGCAAGGCGCGGGCATGGCTGGATTATCAAAACGATGTTACGGTCAAGGATATCAAACAGGCGGCCCAAGAAAACTTCCGCTCTGTCGAACATATGAAACGCTACACTACCCAGGGGATGGCAACGGATCAGGGCAAAAATTCCAACGTTGCAGCGCTCGCGTTGCTGGCGGATGCGACGGGGCGGGGCATTCCTGAAACAGGAACCACAACGTTCCGTCCGCCTTATTCGCCCATTGCTATTGCGGCCATGGGGGGCGAGGCACGCGGGATAGGGTTTGCGCCCGAACGTTTTACCACATCGCATGCAGTTGCCACCGATATGGCCGCCCCAATGATCGAAGCGGGTCTATGGTATCGCCCCAGTTATTTCCCAGAATATGGGGAAACCACATGGCGTCAGTCCTGCGACCGCGAGGTTAAGATGGTGCGCGAAAATGTGGGTGTGTGCGATGTTTCAACGTTGGGCAAAATCGACATTCAGGGCAAAGATGCCGCAAAACTGTTGGATTTCATTTATACCAATATGTTCAGCACGCTAAAAGTTGGGCGCGTGCGTTATGGTCTGATGTTGCGTGAAGATGGGCATGTCATGGATGACGGCACAACTGCGCGATTGGGTGAAAACCATTATGTTATGACAACCACAACTGCGGCAGCAGGACTGGTGATGCGACATCTGGATTTCGTGACCCAATGTTTACATCCCAAATGGGATGTCAATTTCATTTCTGTCACTGAACAATGGGCCCAATTTGCCGTTGCAGGACCTAAAGCGCGTGATTTGCTCAGTTGTTTCGTTGAGGCTGACATCAGCAATGATGCATTTGGATTCATGCAGTGCGGGCCGATGAATGTCATGGGTGTTGCGGGGCGTTTGTTCCGGATCTCATTCAGTGGTGAAATGGGATATGAGGTTGCCGTGCCTGCGCGTTATGGCGAAAGCCTGTTTAGATTGTTGGTGGCTAAGGCCAAGGAATTGGGCGGTGGTGCCTATGGGATGGAGGCACTGAATGTGCTGCGCATCGAAAAAGGCTTTATTACGCATGCTGAGATTCATGGGCGCACGACTGCCTTTGACATTGGGATGGCGCGTATGATCAGCGCGAAAAAAGATTGTATTGGAAAAACGGCCGCCGCCCGCCCGGGTATGGTTGATCCTGATCGGGAACGTTTGGTTGGACTAAAACCCGTTGGTACAGTGAAACAACTGATCGCAGGGGCGCATTTGTTCAATGAGGGTAACGCGCCCGTACGTGTAAATGATCAGGGCTACATCACATCGGTCGGATATTCCCCCACATTGGGGCATTTCATGGGGCTTGGGTTTTTGCGCAATGGTCCAAATCGTATTGGTGAGCATGTGAAAATGGTGGATCATCTGCGCGGTGTTGAGGCGCTATGCGAGGTGATTGATCCTGTCGCCTTTGATCCAGAGGGAGGACGACTTCGTGCTTAAATTAGTGGCAAAATCACCAGCCCAGGACATGGTTCCGCTATCCGTTGGAACACTGGAGCTGACCGAAACTGTCCCTGCGGCGATCACGTCAATCGCCTGTTATCAGGGCAAGGATGATGCACTGTCGGCCGCGATGAAAGATCATCATGGCATGGCGCTGCCCAAAACAGGACAGGCGACAGGGCGTGCAGGCGCGCGTGCGATTTGGACCGGGCCATCGGTGTTTTTAGTGGGCCCAGAGCCACACCCAGATCTGTCCAATCATGCTGCGATTGTAGATCAAAGTGACAGTTGGTGCGTATTGACCCTAAAGGGTGCAGATGTCGAAGCGGTGCTTGCCCGTCTAAGCAGTGTGGACATGCGTTTAAAGGCGATGAAAAAGGGCCATGTGGTGCGCTCACAACTTCAGCATATGAATGCGATTTATCACCGCGTGAGCGAGGATAGTTTCGATATCTATGCGTTCCGTTCAATGGCTAAAACCATGGTTCACGATATCGATCGCGCCATGCGATATATCGCATCGCGGGGTTAGGCAGACACGGGTAAACGATGATCGCCCAGTAATGTGCGATAGGCGCGGGGTCGAAAAATCCGTTTACCCCCCTAGACTTCGTCACCCGCGACCCTCATATTTTCGCAATGAGCCTGCCACCTGGATTCCTCGATGAACTGCGCACACGCGTCCCTCTGTCCCAAGTTGTTGGGCGCAAGGTGTCGTGGGATATGCGCAAATCAAATCAAGGCAAAGGGGATTATTGGGCGCCGTGCCCGTTCCATCAGGAAAAAACCGCGTCATTCCATGTGCAGGATGCTAAGGGGTTTTATTATTGTTTTGGCTGTCAGGCCAAAGGGGACGCAATCGGTTTTATCAAAGAAACCGAAAACGTTGGGTTTATGGAGGCTGTTGAAATCCTAGCCTCCGAAGCGGGAATGAGCGTTCCAAAACCTGACCCAAAAATGGCGGAAAAAGCGGATCGTCGCAAAGAATTAGCAGATGTCATGGACGAGGCCGTGCGCTGGTTCCAGATGGCCCTAAAAACTGGCGCTGCTGCGGATGCGCGTGCCTATTTGGACCGTCGCGGATTAAGTGGCGAGGCGTTAGCGCAATTTGAAATTGGCTTTGCCCCAAATGATCGTTCTGGTTTGAAAA